>CALVMX010000024.1 GCA_944349415.1 uncultured Clostridia bacterium | reverse complement strand
CAAATAAGAATTTGGTTATAATTCCTACAAGAAGTGTGCCAGAGGGTATTTCGGCAGCCATTGCTTTTAATCCTGAGGCAAGTGTGGAAGAAAACAAGACTGCTATGCTTGAGGCTATTAAATCTGTTCGCTCTGGGCAAGTGACTTACGCTGTTCGTGACACTCATGTTGACGGCTTTGATCTTCAAAAAGGCGAGATTATCGGTCTTGACGATAAGGCGATCTTAGCAAAAGGTAATCTTGTTTCTGAAACAACAGAAAAACTCATTGAAACTATGTTTGACGACTCTATTATGAATATTACTCTCTTCTATGGCGAGGATATTCGCGAAGATGAGGCAAACGCTCTTCAAGAAAAGCTTGCTGAAAAGTATCCTGACTGCGAAGTAACTGTAGCTTTCGGTGGTCAACCGGTTTATTACTATCTTGTAAGTTTGGAATAATTTTTACGATAATAAAAGGCAGTTGCAATTCGACTGCTTTTTTTGATGTAAGAGGAGATTTTTTCTTCGATAAAGAAAGAGATTTATATAATTAATTTATATAATGTTTAATTACAAAATCACATAAATCTCAATATTAAATAAAAATTAAAAAATAATATTTAATAATATTTTACATTTTAATCTCAAAAAGATGATATTTTATTTGCAAATTTTCTAATATTTATATTATAATAAATATATGAAGAAATTCTTAATGTGCTTATTTACCTTACTTTTTGTTGTTTTCGCGAGTGTTAGCGGAGGTTTTTTATTATCCGGTTGTGACTACTCAGAAAGTGCGGAGGATGGAATTCAAGCCAATTTGACTCCAAGTAGCGATGAATATTGGACAGATTCTGGAAATTATGATACTACATGGTCAGGAGGCGGAACTTCTTCATCACCATACCTCATATCAACTCCACAAGAACTTGCTGGCCTTGCTTATAGAGTAAATAACGGAACTTCTTATTCTGGTGTATACTTTGAGCAAACTGTTGATCTTGATATTTCAGCTTACTGGTGGATACCAATGGAAACTTTTGCAGGTCATTATGACGGAGGTGATTTTACAATATCTGGGGTATACACAGATGTAGGCACTAATGCTGCTCGTTATGGATTATTTGGTTATGTCGCTGGCTCATCTTCATCAAATTTAGCCTATATTGAAAATGTTCATGTTGTAAATTCTTATATTCAATCTTCAAACAATAATACTGCTGGAATTGCTGGCATTGCATATAACGCTTATATTTATAATTGTTCTTTTTCAGGAAGTGTTTCATCGGATCATGGTTGTTTATATATTGGTGGAATTGTGGGTTATGCAGAATCTTCAACTATATCTAATTCGTATAACTACGGAAATATAAGTGGTTTTCAGTCTGTAGGTGGTATAGTTGGTTACAGCCTTTCTTCTAATATTAATCAATGTATGAATGAAGGAGATGTAAATAGTAGTGAATCTGCTGCAGGAGGTATTGTTGGCGCCATTTATGGGGAAACACGGTTAAATAATTCATATAATGCTGGAGATATAAGCTCTGCAGGTTACTATGCTGGAGGGTTAGTAGGATATATTAGAAATACAGGTTCTTATATCTGTACTTCTTATAACAGAGGAAGTATTTCTGGAAGCGGAAATATCGGTGGAGGCATAGGTTATATAACTTCTAGTAATAATGCTAATTATGTATACAATATTTTTAGCGTTGGAAGTGTCACTGCTACGACCACTTCATATGTGGGAGGACTGGTCGGAAGAAATACAAGTGATAACGGAGCAAGATTTTATCGTTGTTATTCGGGTGGTGCTTGCTCACTAGGTGCACTTGGAACTAAATCTTCATCTATAAATAGAACAGACTCTTCATATTATGCAACATATATATCAAGTCTAAGTTCGGCAAGTAGCACGGCAACTTTTGTTCGAAGTTCTTCAAATTGGAGCTCTTCTTATACTTGGAGTACAAGCGTTTGGGATATCGACACTGGAGCAAATGGAGGCTATCCATATTTAATAACTATTAGCTATTATGCTCCATCTATTCCAGACTATTATTGGACTAGTTCAGGCAACTATGACACCTCTTGGAGTGGAGGCGGAACAGAGTCTAATCCTTATCTTATTACATCAGAAAAAGAGCTTGCTGGTCTTGCATATATGGTGGATGCTGGAACAACTTACTCTAATACATATTTTAGACTAACTGTAAATCTTGATTTATCAGATTACTGGTGGGATCCAATTGGTGATTATTCTGCTCATAGATTTGCCGGTCATTTCGATGGAAGAGGACACACAATTTCTGGGTTATTTACAAAGCAAGGGACATCGACGACATATTCCTATCAAGGTCTATTTGGATATGTTCAAGGAACATCATCAAATTATGCGTCTATAGAAAATGTTTACATTATTAATTCCAACATTCAAGGTTATTCTTATGTTGGCGCAATCGCAGGCTATGCTCATTATGTAAATATAACAGGATGTGGAAATAGAAGTGATGTTACTGGTCAAGCCAATTTGGTTGGCGGTATTGCTGGAAGATTAGGAATTGCGACAATATCTCAATGTTATAATCTAGGAAATGTTTCAGGAACAACTAACATTGGAGGAATTGCTGGAGATATTAATGGTATAATTGAAAACAGCTATAACGTCGGCAATGTTGAAGGCTCTGGAACTTGGATAGGCGGTATAACTGGTGTTGTGTATGAAAGGTCTGGCAACCGTGTTACAAATTGTTACAATTTAGGTTCCGTTTCTGCAGACCATAATGCTGGTGGTATTGTTAGCGATAACAGTGGTATAGTGTCAAATTGCTTTAATTTAGGAGAGGTGTCTGCTAATTATACCTTAGGTGGTGTTATAGGTGTATCTTATACTGCAGGATCGGTATCTAACTGTTATTACGGTGGAGACTGCTCAAATATCGGCGGAATTAATGGAAGCAATGTGAGTGATCAAGCAGAATATCTTTCATCATTAGCAACACGAGCAAGAACACAAAGCTGGTATACTTCATCTTCAAATTGGAACAGCTCTTATAGTTGGAATTTTAGCAGTGTTTGGAAAATCGATTCAGAATCTAATTTTGGTTATCCTATTTTTAAATACCAAGACATAATCACAATAACTTTAGATCGACAAAGCGGTTCTGGTGGAGCTCTTGCCATTTATTTAAGATATGGTATAGCTTGGTTTTCAGATAGTGCGGCAACTAATGAAATAACTTCTGTTAGAACTCCTACACGTTCTGGCTATACTTTCCAAGGTTTTTATACCATCAGAAATGGTGCTGGTAATCCGATAATTAATTCATCCGGACAAATTGTTGGGAGCACAACTTATACAAGCAGTAATTTAACCATCTATGCTTATTGGGCTCCAATTTATACTATCAGTTTAAACACGCAAAGTGGAACGGGAGGTCCAAGTGCTATTTACTTAAATTACAGAATTGGCTGGTTCTCAAATAGCAGTGCAACATCTCAAATTACATCTATTACAACTCCAACAAGGACCAATTATATCTTCCAAGGTTATTATCAGTATGCGAATGGTAGCGGAACTCAAATAATCAATTCGTCAGGACAAATTATTGCAAGCAATACATTTTACACTGGTAATTCCACCATATGGGCATACTGGACAGCAATATATACTATCACATTAGACAAACAAGGCGGCTCTGGTGGAACAAATAATATTTATATCGCAAATGGTAGGTTTACTTCTGATAGTGCTGGGCAAACCCAGATTACATCTATAGATGACATTCCTACTCTTGCAGGGTATTCATTCGAGGGCTATTTCACTGAAAGTGGAGGCGGTGGCAGTCAAATTGTAAATAGATCAGGAGCAATTGTAGGTAGTGCAAGTTATACCAGTGCAAATGACACTTTATATGCTTATTGGACGCCAAATACTTATATTTTAACGGTCAACGCAAACAGCGGAACAATTCGACATAATGTTATCACACCAAGCACAATTTTAAATGACAGCACTGTGACTGGCAACAACTCAAGAGTCACTTACGACGCAAGCTCTGGTGAATACACCTTTACAATTATAACCAACAGTGACCCATTTGCCACTATTAATGCAAAAGCGACTCTTTCTGCTGGAACTTACTATATGCATGTTCGGCTTGAAAACACTTCAGGCGCTCTTGTTACGCAAACAAATGCTCTTCAAGTTTTTTATGCCATAAGTCAAGGCTATAACGAGCCTATGAGTTTGAGATTTTCTGGTGATCAGACTTTAAGTTTCACAGTTTCTACTGCTGGAACTTATGATTTCCGTTTTGATAATGACACAGGCTCCACTCTCATCATTAAAGATTTCTGGATCGGTTCTTCTACGACATATACCTCTGACACTTATGAAATTGTCACAGGAAACAATTTTCAAATTCCTACACCGACAAGATCGGGTTATGAATTTGATGGTTGGGATATTTCAGGTGCAGGAACTACTATGGACGGAAACGTTGTTACTATGGGAACAGCTAATGCCACAATTACTGCAAGATGGACAACCGCACGCTATACTATAACTTGGAATGGTAACGTTACTGACGGCGGTTTGATAGCTTCAAGTCTATGGAATTTTGCTGGTAGCACAGGCTATACCTCCTCAAACACAGGAAATAATTCCTCTTACACCACTTCCGCAACGGGCTTTACTGCGACATCTCAAGTTTCGTATAACAATACTTTAGCTTATTATACGCCAATTCCTATTCGCTCAGGTTATACTTTCGCGGGTTGGTACTCAAGTAACGGAACACAGGTTGCTGATGCAAACGGCAACTTAGTGGCAAATGCCTCTGGCTATACCGACTCAAGTAGGCGTTGGATAAGAGCATCTGACACCACTCTCTATGCACATTGGACTATTAAAACATACTCAATATCTTATAACTATGGTGGCGGTTCTGCAAGTGGAAATCAAAACTCTTATTCAGTGACAACTAATAGGACAATTAACACACCAACTCGTGCTGGTTATACTTTCGCTGGTTGGACTGTCACGATGACTTTGAATCGTTTATATTCTGGGCATATTAGCCAAGATACTGGGGTTCAAAGTTATTCTTCAACATATCCTAATGCGGTTTATTATGAAATGTTCTATATTGACAGTGATATTAGATATACTGGTGCACTGAGTGGAGGTCAGATAAGGTATAGAATGTATAACACCGACGGTTCTTATGATCAGTCCAGCGGTTCAACTTCTATTACAGGTTTTGAAAGATACTGTATTTTATGGTATCACTTAGGAAATAACAATGAGACTACAACGGTTACTTTTGATTTGGATGCTACAAGTTTTACTACCAGCGAATTTCACTTAGTCGGAGATTTGAGTATAACTGCAAAGTGGACACCAAACTCTTACGTTGTAACTCTTGATGCTCAAAACAATACTGGTGAAGGTGACGGAACAGAAGTCTTATATTTATTATATGGAACTGGTTGGTATACAAACGAAGCCCACACTGAGGCAATTTCAATTATAGAAGTTCCTAAAAATGATGGGTTTAGTTTCCAAGGATATTTTACAAACACAAACGGCACAGGAGTGCAAATAATTGACAATGACGGATATATATTAAATAGGACTGAGAGTTTGGCGACTAGTGACACCACGCTTTATGCTTATTGGACGCCTTTAAATTCCGCTTATTATGATGAGGAAGAAGGATATTGGTATGTCGAAATGGGAGAGTATCCTCAGTCTAGTATTATAGAGAATGACCTAAGCAATTGGACAGGCAATCACAATTATTCTGCTTATACTTTCACTTATAACAAAACAACTAATATGACTGACATAGAGCTTGCTACTGCTGGTGGATGGGAAGTAGTCTCTTTTGCCTTTCCAGCTATTACTGGCGCGACTTCTTACACTTTAACTTTTGACTATAAGGTGTATACGGAAAGTTATACTGGAAGAGCATCTAGTTCGATTTCTGATTTATCACAAGTTATGGGTTATGATGGCTTGGCAATTCAAGTTCTTTCTCAAACGCCTTATGACAATGACAACACTTCTATTGACTATTTAACTTATAGGATTCCAGCAGAGGCAAGTTCCGGAACAGCTGTTGCAAATTTCACGGTTTCAAGTTCAGTAACCACGCTTTATATTGCTATAAACGGTGGTTATGCTGGTGATGGTGAAAATATTTCGTTCAGTCTTGGAAATTTCTATTTGGCTACAAGTGGAACAGGTAGTTTGCAAGCAAATGAGGGCGATGGTTCTTATTACACCCTTCCTGTTCTTCAAACAGATGGAAGTTACGATATGGAAAGATTTAGCAGTTATACTCTAAGCGACGGAGAAGAATATATTAGATATGCCGACGGAAATTGGTTTAAGGTGGAGCCTGTGAGATATGTTTTAGCAGATGATCAGAATGATATTGCTGTTTTAAAGGAAGAAACAGAGTTTACAGGAAGTAATTCTTATAATCTTGGCAGAGATTATATGTATACTGATGCAATTACCGTTTCTCTTTGGGGATATATGGATGACTGGTCACAATATGGTTCTTCTTCCGGCAGTGGAAATATGCGCCTTATCTCTTGCACCGAGGCGGGTGGCTGGAATATTGAGTCCTCAAGCGGAAGAATAAGTTTTGCTATGTATGATTCTGGTGTAGGTTACAAAAGTGTCACTTTAGACACAACATGGGCATCGTTAGAGAGTGGTTGGCATATGTTTACTGTAACTTTTGATGGTGAATATGCTAGAGCCTATATCGACGGTGTTCTACAAGGGACTTCAACACGTTATACCAGCGGACGTATTGGCTATAATTCTGGAAATGCAATTTTTATTGGTGCAGAAGCAGGAAATAATTCCTCTACGCCTAATGGTCAATATTTTATAGGCAAAATAAAAGAAGTATACATCTTAGATAGAGCTTTATCTCAAACGGAAATAACTGCCTTAATGGGTGGATATGTTGTCGGTTATGGAACAACGGAAGGAAATATTACCGCGGTTTCAGAAAAAGTAATTTTCGCAAGTGTTTGGAATGAAGGAAACATGCAAACAGGCACTGGTTTCTCTGATGCTGTAATTTCAAGTAATTTTACAAATTATTTTTATAATGAATCTAATTTAGATTTGCTTTATGAAAGGGAATTATTGGCGCAAACTGACGATAAGTTTTATTCTGAAATCTACAACAGTCATCAAACGGTAGGAACTACTATTGATTATTTAGAGAACACAAGTGCAACTGTTGCATCCACTCGTGAAATCGATGAAGTTTTCGGTGACGGAACAAAAGGTAGTGCTGATTATCAAACCGAATTTACCGATTTTGTGAAAAACTTATTAGGTAGAAATTTAATGTATTGGACTCGAGACGTCGGAACAAATTTAGATAATGCGGAATGTATCTCACGGCTTGGAAGACCAATACAGTCAGAAGTTTCCAGTCTTTTAGGAGCAAGAGTAACTTTAAATGTTAAGACAATTAGTTGCGTTCAGTAATAAGATTTAATATTTTATGTCAAAAATAAAAAAGAATAATAGCAATATTATTCTTTTTTCTATACTTATATATTTATCAAAGTTTTTTGATTTTGAAAAAACTATTAAATTTCCAAAATAATTTTTTAAACATAAACTTAAAGTATATTTTATTAAATAAAACTTAAAATTTTGTATATTTATGCAAAAATTGTTTGATTTATTCATTTTCATATGTTATAATACTTACATAGGAGTTTATATGAGCTTTTTATATCTCTATGATTTAGTAGATTTTGATGAAAATGGTAATATTAAGGCGACAAAACGATACAAAGATGTGAAAATAGTTGCTTCAAATTTTTTATATTTGATATGCAAATATAACCAAAACCTTTTGCAAGAGGAAGCAAAGAAAAAAGGCGAGAAATTGGAGCTTCCACCATTTTTTAAAGAAAAATTATCCACTTTATTGGGGAAAGTGGAAAGTGGGGAAGTGTCAAAAGAATATGCACTTGTTTCTATTTCTAAAGAATGTTCGCCGGTTGTAAAAAAGATATGTGACAATGCAATAAATGATGCAGAAATTATTAATGATTTAAACAGCCTTATGAGTCTTGATGAACTTAGTTTCTCAAAAAGAATTAAGGGTATAACTAATAAAAAACAACAAGAATACATAATGACAAAAATTTCTGGAGAACTCATGGACGAAATTACAAATTTGCTTGCTGGAGAGGTGTCCAATGAAGAAAATCCTGCGAAAGTTAAAAGCAATTTGTATAAAAAAGTTATTTCTTACAATGGTCTTGTTAATGCAACAATGAATTTGCATAATCTCAAGGGTAATAACAGCATAAAAAGTGCTTCTTAACCAAAAATTTTCTTTAAAATCCTAGAAAACACTTGACAAACAATTTTAAAATGAGTAAAATAAAAGCGTCTTTTTAAAAAGGCGTTTTATTGTTAGCCCCGATAATGCGTCTTGATAATAGATGAAATGTCCAAATTAACACTATTTTAGGAGATTAAAATGAAAACTTATATGGCAAACCCGGTTATAGTTGAAAGAAAGTGGTTTGTTGTTGACGCAACAAATATGCCTCTTGGTCGTCTTGCTAGTCAAGTCGCTGATATGTTAACCGGTAAAAATAAAACTATTTATACACCACATGTAGACACTGGTGATTTTGTTGTGGTTATCAATTCTGACAAAGTTGTTTTGACAGGAAAGAAATTAGAACAAAAGAAACTTCGTTGGCACACAGGTTACATTGGCGGACTTAAAACTGTTGATTACAAAACTTTAATGGCAACAGATTCAAGAAAAGTTATTGAACACGCAGTTAAAGGTATGCTTCCAAAAAATACTATGGGAAGAAAACAATTCACTCGCCTTCATGTTTATAAAGATGCAGAACACAAGCACGAGGCACAAAAACCTGAACAAGTTGCTTTAAAAGGAGTTAGAGAATAATGGCTGGTAAGAATGTTAATAAGGCTGGTGCATTCATTGCAACAGGAAGAAGAAAGAAATCTATTGCAAGAGTAAGATTATATCCAGGAACTGGTGTTATCACTATCAACGGAAGAGGAATTGAGGACTATCTTCAAAGAGATACTCTCATCGTTATTGCTAAACAACCACTTGTTCTCACTGACACAGCTTCTAAATTTGACGTAGTTGTGAATGTTGAAGGTGGCGGTATTGCTGGACAAGCAGGTGCAATTTGTCACGGTATTGCAAGAGCACTTGTTGAGGCATCTGAAACATATAAAGCTGAACTTAAAGCCGCTGGTTTCTTGACAAGAGATCCAAGAATGAAAGAAAGAAAGAAATATGGTCTCAAAAAAGCAAGAAAGGCTCCACAATTTTCAAAGAGATAGGCATTTGCCTATCTTTTTTGTGTTTATAACACTTTCTGGATTCTAATATGGTTTGTTTATGTGGATATTAGCGATAAAGTTAAAAGATAAATTTTATCAAAAAATTTAATCGTGGATTGGTATTTATAACACTTTCTAGATTCTAGCAAGGTCTGATTTTTGGTATTGGTAATTAGGTAAGTAGCAAAGTTAATCAAAAAATTCAATCACGGATTGTTGCTAAATTGCGTTTTATGTGATATAATATAAATATGAAAAGAGAAGTTTTTGATATTTTAATTATTGGTGGCGGTGTTGCTGGAATGACCGCCGCAATTTATGCTAAAAGACGAAATAAAAAAGTGGCAATTATAGAGCCATTTATTTTAGGTGGGCAACTTGCTCAAATTGAAAAAATAGAGAATTTTCCTTCATATCCACTTATAAGTGGTTTTGAACTTATGCAAAATTTTCAAAAACAAATTCAAAATTTTGGAATTAAAGTGATTAGTGATGAAATAAAAAGCGTTAAGTTTTCAGACCTTAAAGAACTTGTCGGCAATAAACAAACTTATTATGCTAAGAGCGTTATCATTGCGACCGGACTTTCAAGCAACAAACTAGGCAAAAATGAAGATGAATATTTAGGCAGGGGAGTGAGTTACTGTGTGACTTGTGACGCTAATTTCTATAAAAATCAAATTGTCGCAGTGGCTTCAAAAAGTGGCAGTGGCATTTTAGGAGCCTTGGAACTGTCTGAAATTTGTGAAAAGGTCTATCTTTTGGATAGTGAAGATATGCATAAATATGCGGAAAATTGCCCAAAGAAAAACATTGAAGTTTGCTCAAATGTTCATATTGAAAAATTGGTAGGCGAAAACAAACTGGAAAAAGTCGATTTGGAAAATGGTAAAACTGTTGAAGTTTCCGCACTTTTTATTGAACTTGGGAAAAAACCTCAAACGGAAATGTTTAAGGGAATTTTGGAACTAGACAGCCAAGGTTATATTCTCACAAATGACAGAATGGAAACTTCTATTAAAGGTGTTTTTGCTTGCGGAGATATTAGGGCAAACGCCTTAAAACAACTTGTTGTTGCCTGTGGTGAAGGGGCTATCGCTGGTCAATATGCGTGAGCAATTAATCGCTTTGATAACAGATATTAATTTTATACTTTGAAGTTATTTATTAATGTTTAGTAGGAAAAATTAGGAATATTTAACCATAGATTTAATCTTCTCAAATATAGGTAAGTTTTCTTTATACCCTTTAGGATTAAGTGGTGATGGATGATAAATTGGTATCAATTTAAAATCTTTGCCACTTATTTTTATTTCAAATTCTTTTCCAACATAGTCCGAAAATTTTTTTATTTTTGTTTGTAATAAAGTTTGTGTTGGAAATTGTCCCATTGTTAATATAATTGAGCAGGGAATTTTTTTAAGTTGCTCTTTTAATATGTAAAAGCAATTTTTAGAAGATTCATTCAATTTTCTTCTATCTTCAATTATGCATTTGCAACATTCAGTAAAATATATATCATCAAGTGTAAAACCAATATTATTAAGTAACTTTTCCAAAACTCTGCCAGTTGCTTGAAGTTTTCCATTGACATTATAGAATGCTCTTTTTGAAACTATCCAACCATCTTTTGCAGGACTTTCGCCAATAATAATAAAGTTTGTTTTTCCAGTTTGCAAAAAACAATCGGTTTGTTTTTGTAATTCACCACACTTACAACAATTTTTGATCAAAAGAGATATATCTTCATTCATAATATAATATTAGCATATAATTGAATTTTAGCATAACAAATTTCAAGGTTTTGTGACAATATTGGAAATAAAGTCATAAAACATAATATGGAAAAAGAAAAGAAACCTAGTTATAGAATAATATGTGTGAAAGCACCACGGTGGATGGTTCCGTTTTTAAAACTATTCTATAAAAAAGAAGAAAAGGACAGTCGTTGACTGTTTTTTTATTTTTATTATAAATTAAAATGCGTAGAATAACGTTTTATGTATTTAATATTAATATTTGATATAAAATTAATCATAATCATAGTATATAAACAGATTTTTGTTTATATCAACAAAGTATTAAAAAAATAAAAACAGCCACGGGCTGCAACTTTTAACGCCTTACCGCATATCTTATAACTAGATAGACTTTAAGGAGGTTAAAAAGATGTCTTTTTATATTAACAACACTAATCCTAATAGACCCGGGTCGGTTAGTGGCAATCCTTTAAATGGCATTTGTGAGAAGATTTTAATTCAAACTACTAAAATCTTTGATGCCTGCACGAGTATTGCTACGGAATCAGGAATTGTTCTATCTGTCACTGATTTCACACCGGCAGACCCAGTTCTACCGCTCACATTTATTTCAGCGGAAAACACACCAGGCACTACCGCAACTGTTACTGACCTTGTGGTTGAAAGGTTAGAAAATGCACCAAACTATGCTAATGTGACGATGAATATTTCCATTCCTGTTACGGTTACATATCGTGACGCTAATGGAGTGATAGGCACTGCTACTGCAAACATTGTTGTCAGCAAGGCAGTTGTCTTGTTTGTTCCTCAACCATCCGCAACACCTATTGATATTACTGCAACGGCACTATTATCTAGCCAAATCGGAACATTCACTTCACCTAATATCTTCACTGTGACAGGTTGTATTCAAATCACAATTAGAGTTTCAGCAGTCGTTGACGTGCTTGTTCCAAGTTATGGCTATCCTTGCATTCCGCCTTGTCAACAAGCATGCGGTTCACAATGCCCAGGTATTCAAGACCTGCCAGCATACCCGACTGCTGTTGGAACAAACACAGCAAGCAATATAAACTTGAGAGTTTAAGAAAATGTATAAATAAAAAAAGAGAATTCTAATGTTTAACATTTTCAAATTAGTAAAAAAAATAAGCGTATTATAAAAATCCACGGATATTCCGTGGATTTTTATTGAGAATTCCTTTCGCCGCATTTAAACATTTCGTCACTACAAAGCAATAACTAAAATAAAATTTGTAGCTGCAGATCGTGTTGCACATTAATGACACGTTGCCTATTTAGATCTTCATCAGGGCTCAGCTTTTATAAGTATCTCAAATTCTCCAAAACATACTGACTGTGTCAAACTTTAAGGCGGGGCCCGAGAGTTCTAGGTGTTAAGTTGTAGGATTCATACACTATTTAGTGTTGTGCCACCTCTACATATAAAATATGCTGAACTCTTAAGCTGAGTCAAAACATTTCAAATTTAAATGAAAATTTCAGACTCGCTTGCTACATTATAATTTTAACATAATTAAGTTAATTTGTCAACTAAAATAATTTTATATATCTTCTTATGAACATTTTATTGTAAATTTTCAGCGTAGAACATATTTTTGAATTTTACATTGTTTTCAAAAAGTTCGTCAAATGTGCCGATATCTTCAATTTTTCCGTTATCTAAGAAGAATATTTTGTCAACATTTCGAATTGTGGAAAGCCTGTGAGCAACAATGACAATTGTGCTTTTTCCTTTCAAATTGTCAATGGACTTTTTGATATCCTCTTGTGCAAAGTTGTCAAGTGAACTTGTGCTCTCGTCAAAGATTATTATTGGCGAATTTCTAAGCAAGGCTCTTGCAATAGCAAGCCTTTGTTTTTGTCCGCCTGAAAGTTTAATTCCGCTTTCGCCAACTTTTGTGTCAACACCTTTTTTAAGAGAGGAGACAAATTCTTTTAAAGACGCTCTCTCAATTGCGCTTTCAATTTCCTCATCAGTAGCATCTTTTTTAGCGAGAAGCAAATTATCTTTAATTGTCATATCAAAGATATAAGGGAACTGATTAACCAAAGATATAGAATTTCTAAGTGTTTCTTTATCTAAATCATTGATATTTACACCATCAATTAAGATTTCTCCGCCATCCACTTCATACATTTTGGACATTAAATTCAAAATTGTCGATTTTCCAGAGCCAGACTTGCCAACAAAAGCAACTGTGGTGTTTGGTTCAATTTTAAAAGAAAGTTTATCAAAAATTTGGTTGACGTTTTCCACTTTTCTTTTCTTGTTTTTGCGTTCTTTTAACTCTTTTTGTGTTAAAAATTTATCATCGTCTATTTCTTCGTATTCCACGAAAGAATAGGCAACATTTCTAAATTCGATTTTTCCTTTAACGTTTTCAAGGTGAGTTTCTCCAAATCTCTCGCAGACATATTCAACATTGTCAAAAAGTGAAAACATTCTTGTTGATGCGACTTTGACTTCCAAAAATATATCCATAATTTTTCCAATGCACCAAACAAATGAGGACAAACTTCCGTTGTTGGAATAGATAATCATAAAGGAAGCGAGTGTCAAAATGGAAATATCTATCATATAAACGCCTAAAATTAAGAGTAACACTCCAAAAATTTCAATTATGACATTTCTTAGTGTCCATAAATTCATATCTTTAACTTCATAGTTATACGCTGCTTTTTTGTATTCATCATAGTATTTTTTGGATATTTCGCTTAATTTTTCCTCTAATCCTAAAGATTTAACGTCTTTTTCACTTCTTACAATTTCAGTGGTAAGAGAGTAAATCTTATCATTTTTTCGGCGCATATTAAATTTGTTTTTGCGATTTCTTTTGCGTCTTATTTTTTCAATAATCATACAAAATGCCACAATTACAACAATAGCAAGAGCGATATAGATATTAAGTGTGGCGATATAAATAATCATAACAAGTGAGGTGACACAGTCAGTCACGAGGTCTACTAAGTCTGCTAGGTTATTCACCACAGTTTCAGGGTCGGTCACAATTCTTTGAACAAACTTTCCTGTTTCATGATCGGCATATGTTTTGGAATTTAGTTTAAAGGCTTGCTTTGCTAAATCAAGATTTAAGTCAGCCATAATTTTGTTGGCGTATTTTTGATAAATTAAGCCCGACAAATACCAACAAAGCCTTTTCACGATGACTATACCAGCGATGATTCCAAGAGTTATCATGGCATCAGTGAACAGAGAAAGTGTGATTTGCTCAATTGCTTTTGCAAATAGAATAGTCTGCAAAACCGTGCCGGCACCAGCAATAAGATAAACAAGAATATACATGGATATTCCAAATTTATATTTTGCTAAATACATTGAAAGTGAAATCTTTTTCGCTTTTTCTTTATTCTTTTTCATAAAAAAACCTCCGTAAGTAATTTTTGCATACGAAGGCTACATTTTTTCTAATTAAATAAGAAATTATATGTTAAAAGAACCATTCGTATGGCTAATTTTGTTATTAAGTTTTAAAAATTTTGTTATTTTAACCATTTTAAATAGTTCTCCTTTTAGTTGAATTTTGGTTTAAAGTTGATGGTTACAACTTTACTCGACATTATCATAATAGCAAGTTTATTTTATTTTGTCAATATTTTTTTGAAAAAAATTAAAAATTTTTTAAATACCGCTAAATATCAGACTTATAGCGATTTCTTAATTATTTATAGTAAACTAAATTATTAATATATAATTGATATTTATTTAACAAAATTTGTTAAATGAATATCAATAGTTATCTACACTTTTTAATATTAAATATAAATAAATGGCAGGACAAAAAAATTTTAAAAATTTTTTAAAAAAGTTGACATTTTTTGTTGACTTTTTTTGTTTAACTGCATATAATATTGTTAGCACTTGAAAGTCGAGAGTGCTAGCAACCTTGAAAAATAGGGGTAGATATGGAACTTTCTGAAAGAAAAATTAAAATCCTAAATATTGCTGTTGAAGAGTTTATTAAGGATGCTTCACCAATAACAAGCAATTCAGTGAAAGATAAAACAAAGTTGGATGTTTCCACAGCGACACTTAGAAATGAGTTAAATGCCTTGGAGGCTATGGGTTTTTTGAAACAACTTCACACATCTGGCGGGCGAGTTCCAACCGCACAAGGCTATCGCTTTTATGTGGAAAACTTACTTAAAGATGTCAAGGCGACGAACAAGGAACTTGAGGACGTTCGAAAAATAATTGAGAACAGAACTCAAAGTTTGTCAGAGATGATTTCACAAATTGGTAAAATTATTTCAAAAGCGACCAACTATCCAACCGTTGTTATGCTGAATGGAATTGAAAATTTGATTTTAACTGAATTTAAGATTATTCCACTTCTTGATGAAAAGTGTATGGTGCTAATTGGGACAAATTATGGCTATATTTCAAACACTATGGACTTTTCAGCGACAAATGAGAATTGCCAAGACGCCTCAAACTACTTAACCAAATACTTCAAAGGCGAAACAATGGGGTATATGCTGGAAAATATTGACGAATACATGAAGGGTATGAGTGGCGAAATTAAGGCTTTTCAAGAAGTTGTGAACAACATTGTTAAAGGGCTTTCAAAACTCAACAAGCAAAAACTTTTAAATGTGCAAACAGACGGTATGGCAAAATTGGTGGAACAAGAAAACGAAGGCGAAACCAAGAAAATTGTGAAAATGCTCACCGATGAAGAGGAATTAATTGAAGTTCTAGACAAAACTGACGATAAGATTTCTGCTGACATTGCAGAAGAAGAGGGGGTGTCGGTTATAAAAGCACCAATTTTAGTCGGCGGAAATAAACTTGCCTCCATTGGTGTTATAGGACCACAAAAAATGGACTATTCTGGAATTGCATCAGCACTTAAAGTGGTTATTGATGAGTTAAACTCTAGGCAATAGGTTAAAAGGAAGGGTTATGAAGAAAAGAGATAGAGAAAATGAAAAAGATTTAGAGCAAGAAGTCGAAAAAACTTGCGAAAGCGACAAAAATTGCGAGTGCGAAGAGCATAAATGTAATTGCAAGCATGGAGAAAATTGTGGTTGTGAAAACGGCGAGCCTTGTGAATGTGAAGAGTGCGAATGTGAAAACTGTAATTGTGAACATTGCGAAGGCGAAAAAGAAACAGAAAATGAAACTGATGAGCCAGCAACTGACCAATACTTAGCACTTGCACAACGTGTTCAAGCAGATTTTGAAAATTATCGTAGACGTATGGCTGATCAACTTGTTTTGGAACGGCAAGAAGGGGTAATTAGTGTTATAAATGTTTTCTTGCCTTGTCTTGACACTTTTAAAGAGGCGAAAAAGACAATTACAGACGAGAAAACCTTGCAAGGTGTGGAAATGATAGAAAACAAAATTATGGACGCACTTGACAGGCTTAAAGTGGAGAGAATTGAAGCCGTTGGGCAGAAATTTGACCCAAATTTACATGATGTTATTGCAGTTATGCATAACGAAAACTATGATGAAGATATCATCTTGGAGGAATACCAAGCGGGATATAAATATAACGGAAAAGTTATAAGATACTCAAAAGTTATTGTAAATAAAAGGGAGGTTTAATAATTATGAGTAAGATTATAGGTATTGACTTAGGAACAACAAATTCTTGTGTGGCTGTTATGGAAGGTGGAAAACCAACCGTTATTGCCAACGCAGAAGGCGACAGAACAACACCATCAGTTGTCGCATACACAAAAGAAGGAGAAAGACTTGTAGGTAAAGTGGCAAAACGTCAAGCAATTGTCAACCACGAAAACACAGTTATCTCCATTAAAAGAGAGATG
>CALVMX010000023.1 GCA_944349415.1 uncultured Clostridia bacterium | reverse complement strand
TTCCAACTGACTTTTATATTATATCACACCTTTTACAAAATTCCAAATAATTTTACAATATTTTTCAAAATATTTAAAATATTTTTTTTAAAAGTGAAATTATTTAATACATTCATTTTGCTTGACAGAATTTTTAAGTTTTGATATCTTGTTTTTAGGGAGGATAATATGGAAAAAGTTAAAAAATTAAAATTTACAAAGTCGATTTTGCTAGCGGTTCTGCTTCTTGTTTGCGCTGTTTTCTTGACCGCGTGTGGAGGAGGAACTCCTATTGAAAGGTCGGAATCTCTTACTGCACTTTCTAACACCTTTTCAACAGAGGCTCTTGCAGAAATCGGAGATTATAGAGCCGTGGTGAGTTATGACATTAACTCTTACGGAGATGGACGCGTCAGCAAAATAAATCAGTCTACATCTTTAGAAGCGGATATGGATAATATGGTTGCTTATTCAACAAATTCGCTTACAGTTTCTTTGACCACGTCTGGCGCTGTCGAAGGAGTCTCAACCTCAGATCTTAATATGTCTTATTACATCGGCGCTATAGATGGTTCGAATTACATGGTAAATACCGAAAAATTGGCATATTCGCCAGTAACTACTTCGCTTGAAGATTATATCTCCTATCAAAGTATGGTATTTGGATTAATTCAAGTTGTTGATGATAACATGCTTGCAAGTGTTACAGTAACCCGCGAAGAACATAGCAAAATTAACGAAAATTCTTTCAATATTTATTTTGAAATAACAGCAACAGAAGAATCACAAACCACAAATGGCTTTATTTACTATGAAATTCGCGACGGAAGATTAACAAAATATGAACGTTCTTCGTCAACACTGAATGGAGAAACACTTACATATGAAAATCGAATTTCAATTGAAATTTCCTATTCTGAATATGAATTCACTATGCCAACAAGCCTTGAAGGTTATCAAGAGACAAGTTTTGATTTGTCAATTTAAATTAATGATTTTAAGATAAAAACACTTAAAACAGCCAAAGGCATTAAATCATTAAAACGACTCAAAACTTTCAGTCATTAAAATAACTCAAAACTTTCAGTTATTAAAACAATTTAAAATCATATTCAACAAACTTTTAAAAAATTAAATAAACAAAAAATACACATATTTTCTATGTGTATTTTTTCTGGCGGTAAGCATTCCTGTTTATACAAACTCTGCAGTTTTGAAAGGTTGTAGGCCTTGATTTAATTATACTAAATAGCAAAAGTAATAAATTGCAAATATGTTATTTTTTTACTTTAACTTATTAAAAAAATTTTGCTTATATTTTTAATTTTCCCTTATTTTACAAAAAAAATAATGCAAATCATTCAATTTTATGTTATACTTAAAAATAATTTAAGGAGTTTACTATGGAAAAAGAAAAAGTCGGTTATATTTATATTTTAACAAATCCATCTTTTCCTGATTATGTTAAAATAGGATATGCGGATAATGTTAAAAATAGATTGGCAGAATTAAATAGAACTGAATGTACCCCATTTGCTTTTAGAGTTTACGCCACTTATGAAGCCTCTTCAAGATTGAAAGATAAAAATATTCATTCTATTATTGATAGAATTAATCCATCATTACGGCTCTGTCGATAACATAGAAGGCAAAAGAAGAATTAGAGAATTTTATTTAATGTCAGCAGAAGATGCTTACTCATTATTTGAAGCTATGGCTGACCTTCACGGAACATAAGATAAATTAGTAAAAATCATACCAACAGAGAAAGAAAAGATAGAAGCCAAAGAAAAGAAAGAAGTTTCAACGGAAAAACAAACCTTTTAGATTTAAATATTGTAATATTAAACCAGGAGAAATAATTGAGTTTTCTTGTCGTGGTAATAAAAACGATGGGATACAATGCACAGTTACAGATGATAGGACTGTGGAATACAATAATGAACATTAGTCATTATCTGCTTTGGCAGCTCATTTAAGTGGGAGAACTACGCAAGTAGCGGGTCCAAGATATTTTAAGTATAATGGGCAATGGTTAGATGCCTGCGAAAAGATATATAAATCTAACAAAAATAGCCAAGAGTTTTTGCTCCTGGCTATTTAGTTATATTAGGTAATATAATTAAAATTTATTTTTCATTTTGCGAAAGTGAATTAATCCAACTTTATCAAAATTTTTTCAATATGCACTTTGCACAATATAAGGTCTTTCGTAAAATATAGCTATTCCAAAGTATTCTCGACTAAACAATACGAACCCCAGGAAATTCCCAGAGTTCATATTATTCACTAATGGAGGGCGTAGAGCATCTGCCTTCGAACCTTTTGAAAAAATAACAAATGCGAACTCTGAAAAAGGGAAGGCTGAAACTGAAGTTGGCGAAACTGGAACTGCAAATGAGAAGGTTGAAACCAAAAATAAGAAAAGGGGAAGACCCAAAGCAAAAAACAAAAAGCTGACACTTACCATTCATAAATTTTCAAACCACATCAAATTCATCGACTACATCCCAACCCACGAATTGATAACATATAGGCATTTGTTTGCCTACGGCTTTTATGTGGAATAAATAAAATGCAATTACATCAAAAAATACTTAAATACTTGCAAAAACAAAATTTTTATGTTATATTAAATTTGGCCAAAGAGATTTGGTTGTAAAATTTAAGTATAATAATATTTGAAGGCCGTATATTCAACTCTCTATAGAGTATATGACGAGGATATACTCCGAAGAAAGAAGTGCATAAGAGACGGGGATATACATCGTATTATTAGAAAAGGAATTTTACGTAATTTTTAGAAACTAATATTGCCTTTGAAAATACTCGTTAAGCAATAAACAGATTGTGGTCAGCTGGACCTAGGTGTCCCCCAATTTGTTTCTAAACTTTACACCATATAAAAATAGCAACTTTGTTGTTATTTTTGCTATGAGTGTAAAGTTGATTGAATTTGACCTATAAATCCTTTCACTCATAGAGTGGAGGATTTTTATTTTAGGTCAAAAGGAGGTGATAATATGAGGAATAAAGTGTCTGGTTACACACATACAAAAAAACAATTGGACAATTATTCAAACCAAAACAATAAAAACAATAAGGCTTATACTGCAAATTTGAATAATCGTGCTAATCAATTGAACCCAAACAATGCTAGGTATTATTCATCAAGACTTAATAATAAATAATTTCTAATTACTTAGCTAAATAAAGGGAGGTTTTAATTAACTAAAAAAACCGAAGGCCAATTCACAGGTTTTCGGTTTTTATGTAATAAAATTCTATCGAAAAACTTGCTTTGACAATATATAAATTGCCGATAACGGCAATTTTATTTTGTAGATTTATTGACTTAATTGCCGATAATGGCTATAATTTATTTAGAGGTGAAACATGTATTATTCAGATAATCATCAAAGTGATAATGAAAAAATTTTTAAAGCATTAGAAAAAGTCCTAGAAATGAAAAGAATTATCAATGAATATGAACATAAAGTTAAATCAATAAATGAAGCAATGAGAAGTAACAATCATCAAAAAATGATTAAAGAGATTAATAATAAATGGAAAATATATAAGGATTTTACAAATAGTTTATCTCCGTTTACAAATTATTATGTTTATAGTGTTGAGGACTATTTTTATGATGATAAACCAATTGAATATTTGGTAAATCAATTAAATGATATAAAAATTGTTATTGCACTTAAAATTATTTTTGACAAAGCAGAAAAAGAATTAATAATTAAAGTTTTGAAACAATTTGGGATATTGCCAGAAGAAGAAATTAAAAAAAGGATTAAGGAGTTTTGTTAATGGGAGTTTCAACAGTTAGTGAAATCGCCAAAAAGTGGAATATAAGCGAGAGGTCAGTCCGTAACTACTGCAAACAAGGTAGGGTAAAAGGTGCAGTGCTTAAAGGCAAAACCTGGATAATCCCTGGTGATGCCGAAAAACCAGAAAGGATAAAGAGTAAAACTAATTAAAACCATCGAAGAAATGATATATTTATTTAAAAAATTTAAATTATTTATTCATATAAAGCAGACAATGGTAGCGTGGCAGTTAAATTATGATTAAATAGTGTCTAGCAAATAACATAGGTCATTCAAAGTGGAAGATGAATTCAAACTCTACCATTATCGCGGATTCAAGAGTTGTTTATTGAGTGTGACTGTCTAACTGATATTTATTTGGTAGCACAAGATAAATATAAAAAGTGAGTAGAGCTTTTTATGTTAATAAGTTAATTAAAAAAGGTGAAAGATGCATATAAGTGAAGTTCAAATTTACAATTACAAAAATTATCTAGATACGAAAGTTCAATTTTCAGAAGGTTTAAATGTTATTGTTGGACCAAATAATTCAGGAAAGAGCAATTTATTGGAGTGTGTGGGGTATATTAACAAAAGACCGGAAAGCAACATAGATCATTTTAATAAATTTGTTTTATATAGTAATTTTAATGAATTTAAGAAAGACCCTCCTGAAATAGAGATCGATTATACAATAGAACATGAATTTTCATATGATTCAGAAGATTCTGCATTATCCAAATTAAAGCCTTTTATAATTTATAATAAAGATGCTAATTTACAAGAATTAGATTCTGGGAATATAAAAATAAAAGCAAAAGTTAAATTAAAATATGAATTGGATAAAACTTATTTGAATGATTATCTCATAGAGATGAAGGACATAACCTGCTATGAAAAATTTTTTAATGTTCTGAAAAGATATGAGAAAAAATATTCATGGAACTATTACAAGGCTTTAGCAGATGAAGTTGTTCAGGATAAGGAAGTAAATGATATCTTTGAAGTTGATACTATTCCTGCAAATAGAATTATTGACGATATTGAGGAACGTTCAAAAAGTTATGTCAATAGCAAAATAAAAGAGAACGAAATACCGGAAGTACAAATACAGCAAGAAATTACTACATTATTAAGAGAAAAATTAATAAATGTTAGTAAAGATATTAATGATGATATCAATAAAGATCAGGATAAAATAGGAATAACTGATGGTAAGAATAATTTTAATTCTGATTTTGTGTTTGATAAAGATTTAGCGTCATTTTTTAAATATAACTTGATAAATGAAAAACAATTATTTGATTTACCATTGCATAGCAACGGTTTGGGTTACAATAATTTAATTTATATAAGAAATTTAATTAAACAGAAAAAAGATAATGATTATAATATTCTTATGATAGAAGAACCAGAGGCTCATTTGCATCCAAATATGCAATATAAATTGTTGAAATATTTAAATTCTTTGGAAACAATTAAAACTGAGGATTCTGATAGAAGCATAAAAAATCAAATCTTAATTTCAACACACTCACCAAATATTTCCGCAAGTGTTGATATGAATAAAATAATTATATTAAACTATGATACTGAATTAGGAAATGTAAAAGCCTCTAGATTGTCGGATAATTTTGATATTAATAAAGTTAGCCAGATTTTGGATATAAAAGAAATTGCAAAAGATGAAGGACTTGAAGAAAATAAAATAAAAGAAGATTTAACAGCAATACTAGAAAGGTCTAAAAAGCATTTAAGAAAATTTTTAGATATAACTAGAAGTGATATTTTATTTTCTGATAAAATTATATTAGTAGAAGGGTTATCTGAGAAATTAGTTTTACCATATTTACATGAAGAGTTGGTGGATAGGCATGTGAAAGTTATAGAGGTCGCAGGAATAAATTTTAATCACTTTTTACCTTTGATATTTTTTACTAACAAAAAGATATTGTGTGTTACGGATAAAGATTATGACATATTTGATGAGACAAATGGAGTTCTGATAGATAAAAAAACTTATTTAGAACAGACAAAACATATCTCATATATATTTAAGTACTGCAATGATAGAGTTAGAGTTTCAGAACAAACCAAATATGGATCAACATTTGAAAAGGAATTGTTTATAGAAAATTATCAAGATGAAAACAGCTTTAAAATTTTAATGGCATTGGCTCTTCCTAAGGCTTGTGAAAAATTGTTAGATAAACAATCTATAGAAGTTTGGTTTAATAAATGCGAGACAGAAATTAGCGATAACAAAACAAGTCGTGTTATAAAGAAAGAGTTAGATAAATATTGGCTAAGTTACAAAGATGCGCAAGGCGATAATAAAAAAGTTATAGAAATGTTATTTTTTACTAATTTGTTTTATAGATATGTAAAAAATAAAAAGGGTAATTTTTGCCTAGATATTCTTGATTTATTAAAAAATGGTATAATTAAAGAACCAGAATATTTAACTAAGGAAATTAAATGGATAATAGAATAGCATCAGATACAATAATTGAATTTTATAAAGATGATTTTAATTTTAAGGTTTTTGCTGGGCCAGGTGCAGGTAAAACATATTTTTTAATAAAAAATATAATAGAAACAATAAAAAACAGTTTAAAACTTAAAGGAAATAATAATAGAAAAATACTTTGTATAACATATACGAATGTAGCGGTTGATGAAATTAAACGAAGGTTGAGTGATTATAAAAAATATGTAGAAGTTTCCACTATACATTCATTTTTGTATGAGTATGTGATAAAACCATATCAAGCGCAATTAAAGGCAGTTATAAAGCAAGTTTATAACTGTGAAATTGCTCGTGAAATGAACATGTACCCAAGGCCAGAGGGGTTTGGACTACTTACAAAATTAAAAAAATCAGAGTTTATTGAATTGTTGAAAGAAAAATATCAGCTAGAGATTGCTGCGGATGTTACAAAGAAAAAATTAAGTGAATATGTTATTGATCTAAAGGAAATTAATACGTATCCTTTTCAAGCGCTAAACAATGAACCCCGAATTATAAATAGTTTAAATCTTTCTGATGAAGAAGCTTTAAAATTAAAAACTGCCATCTGGAAAGAAGAGGGAGTCCTAGATTTTGACGAAATATTATATTTTAGTTATGTACTATTAAAGAATTTTAAATTTATAAGTTACGATATCCAATATCATTTTCCTTATATTCTTATTGATGAATATCAAGATACAAACCCAATACAAAATGAAATGATAAAGATAATTTCATCCAATAAAAATGTCTCTATTGGAGTAGTTGGAGATGTCGCACAATCAATTTATGGCTTTCAAGGGGCTGTATATAAAGAATTCAAAGAGTTTGATACATCAATAAAACATTGTAAAAAATTTGTTATTGATGGGAATAGAAGATCAAATAAAAATATTGTTAATTTCTTAAATTATGTAAGAAAGACGGATGACGATTTAAATGAACAGCAATGTATTACAAATATTCACAACGAAAGTAAAGTAAAATTTGTAACAACAGAGAATGATGATATTGATGTGCTATCAACGATAGGTGAAGATACAATTGTCTTATGTAGAAGGTGGGCAGATGCATTTAAATATGTTTCTAGTATTTCTTTAATTCAAAACAGTTGTTTAAAAAAAATACATAACTATTATAGATACATACTTGACAGGGATTTAATTAAAGATTTTGAAAACGATAATATTAATTGGATCTCTCAAATTAGGTTAATAGTAAAAATAAAAGAGGCTGTGGAGAAAGGGGATTTTGCAAGAATTGTTTATGAGGCTAACAAATTATTTAAAATCGAACTGTTTGACAAAACAGCAAAAAGACATAATACACAAGAATATCGTGAGTTAATAAAGTTCATAAATCTTGTAATATCATTTAAAGATGACGATAGTTACTATTACATAATTTCAAAATTAAAAGAAACTCTGGATTCTATTGAATTAAATAAAATAGTAGAATTAGAATTACCTAAATTAGGGGATGAGAACTACATTAATGGATTTACAGATAATTTATATAAACTTGAGCTATCCACATTAAAGATAATGGTAAATGAAATATTTACAAACGATAGCAAATATGTAACTATACACAGAACAAAAGGTAAGGAGTATAATAAAGTCTTTGTAAATTTAGAACCTTTAAGAGAAGAATCAGAACTGGGTGGAATAGTTAAAGTTCTTACAAATCCTAAGATTATTGATGACAATCAATATTTAGAAACCGAATTTACTCGTATAGCATATGTTGCATTCAGTAGGGCTATTAACGATCTCTATATACATATAGAATACATTCCAGATGAGATAAAAGAGATGATTAAGAGTTTTGATAATTATATTAAAGAAAAGAAAATAGAAAAATTTTATGAGATTTTGTATATAGATAAAAATGGGAAGCAAATAAAATTGAGATAGAAAAACTCAAATTTATGTTATATTATAAATATAGGAGAATATTATGAAAGCAGACGCAAAAAAACTATTAAATGAGTTTATAGCAAGTACTCAAGGAGTGCAATACGTGATTCCTGTGTATCAAAGAAATTATACTTGGAGGAAGAAACACGTTAATAAGTTAATTCAGGATATTAATGATTTATTAACTGGTAAGACTCAAAGCCATTTTATTGGTAGTATTGTTTATGTCATAACCAGCGAAGTATTTAATCAAAGAGAGTGGTCGATAGTAGACGGGCAACAAAGATTAACAACTATTTTCTTGTTACTATATGCAATTAGGGATATTTTAGAAAAAAGAGGAGATACTCAAAAAGCAAAAGCATTGAGGTCTCAGTATTTGGAAAATGTCAATGCCGAAGGGGATTATAAGCTAAGGTTAAAGCCATTGGTAAATAATGATTTTGAATTTAAAAAAATAGTGGATAAAGATGTTGATCATTTGGATAAATCGTCACTAATATTTCAAAATTATAATTTACTATTCAAACAAGTTGAGACGTGGTTAAAAGACTATTCAATTGAAGACATTATTAAAGCAGTTGATAAGTTATATGTCGTATATATTCAATTGGACAAAGATGATAACGCACAACAAATTTTTGAGAGTATCAACTCTACGGGAGAAACACTAAAGGCTTCTGATTTGATAAGAAATTATATTTTAATGAACAAGACAGATCAAGTCCAAACAAAATATTTTACAAATTATTGGAAAGTAATTGAAAATAATTTAGAAAATGATGCAAGTAAATTAGAGGAGTTTTTTAGATTTTATGTAACAATAAAGAACTATGACCTAGTGAACAAAAATGATTTGTATGAAAAATTTATAGAGCTTTGGAATAGAGAAGTAATAAACCAAACAGAAGAAATTGTTTTGAATGAAATAGTTGCTTATTCAAAATGTTTTAATCAATTATATTTAAAAGGAACTGTTTCAGGAGCTGAAAAAGCTATTTCAATATTAAAGAAAATAAAATCTAATATGCCAGCTCCTTTACTTATGGAATTATTGATGTGGTACAACAATGAATTAATATCTGTTGATCAGTTATCAGCTTGCATAAATTTAGTTAATTCTTATTTAATAAGAAGACATATGTGTAATTTGGACACAAGTTCTATTACTAGGTTATTTCCAACGATATTAAAATCTGTTGTTAACACTTGTAATGGAAAATTTAACAAATTAGAAGATGTGTTAAAATTCTATTTAGTAAACAATAATAAAAATAAATCTAGTTATATGCCAACAGATGCTGAGTTAAGTGATTATTTGTCTAAAAAGAATGCTTATATACTGTCTCACACCAGAACATTTTTTGAAGTTTTTGAAATGGAAAGTCCAATTGAAACCAACTTTAAAAATTTAACTGTTGAACATGTAATGCCTCAAACGCCTACAAATTATTGGTTAAATTGTTGTGGTGTTAAGCCTGATCAATATGAAAACCTGGTCAATTTAATAGGTAATTTAACGCTTGCAGACAAAGGTACTAATTCAAAAATAGGCAATCAAGATTTTAATACAAAGAAAAAAGAACTTGAAAGAGTTGGGAAAATCAATCTTTCCAAAGACATTCTTGATAAAAAGGAATGGACGAAAAAGGAAATAAATGATAGAACTAGAGATCTAATTAATAAATTTATAAAAATATTTCCATATTTTACAAGTTCCAACAACTATGAAGAGGCCAATTCTTTTACTATATATTTTCAGAAAGGAGATATAGTAGCCAAGGCACTAATATATCAAAGCAAAGAAGTTGAGTTGCTCGCAGGTAGTAAATTGAGAATCTGCAATAATAGAGATGCCTCATCAGAAGAAAAGATAAATGAATTAATTGAAGAAGGAACAGTCGTAGAAGAAAGTGGAGTATATATACTTAATCAAAATATAATGTTCAATTCTATATCGTCGACAAGTAATTTCGTATATGGTGGAAGTAATAATGGATGGATACAATGGAAGGATGATGAAGGCAACACATTGGATCAGACTATAAGACCATTGTTAAATGATAAAGATTAATTATAAAATAAAATGTCTTGACAATTGTCAAGACAATTTTATATAATTTATATAATTTAGAATGTGTTGTGAGGTCTTTTATGACATATGATTATAACGATTTATCAAAAATATATAGCATTAGAGAATTAAGCCGAGGGAAGATCTCTGAAGCTGTGCTTTGTTCAGCAAATCAACCAGTGGTAATAATAAAAAATAGCAAACCGGTAAGTATAGTTTTGGATTATAAAGAATACTTAAAAATAAAAAATCTTAAAAAATAAGATACAATACTAAACAAAATATGCTATAATAATCATGAAGGTAATATAATGGATAAGTTAAATTTTAAAAATGTTGATTACAAAATTTTAATAAGGGAATTGAAAAAAAATAAAGTAAAAGTTGATGCTGTTATAACAGATCCTCCATATGGTGTTAGTAGGAAAAATCAATTGGGATTTAGTAATATGGGGCGTTCAGGAATGGATTATGGTGAATAGGACTACAATTTCAATCAAAGAGAATGGATAAGATTATGCGCTCCACTTATTAAAGATGGCGGTTCAATGATAATTTTTAACGATTGGAAAAATTTTTCTTTTATTGTACAAGAATTAGATAAACAGGGATTTTCAATGAAAGATGTTATAAGGTGGGTAAAACCAAATCCTATGCCTAGAAATACAAATAGAAGATATGTTGGAGATTTTGAACTGGCGATATGGGCTGTCAAGGATGGAGGAAAGTGGACCTTTAATAAACCAGAAGGAGTTTCTTACTTAAAACCTTTGTATCAGTGTGCCAGTGTTGGCGGTGGCGAAAAAAGGATACATCCAACGCAAAAACCTCTAAAACTTATTGAAGATATAATTAAGGTTCATACAAATGAAGGGGACATCGTATTGGATTTATTTGCGGGTTCTGCGACGACAGCTGAAGCTTGTTTGAAAAATAATAGAATTTTTATTGGTTCTGAATTAGATGAAACTTATTATAAAAAGGCTATGGAGAGATTAAAATGCTATATTCACCAATAAATTACCAAGGTAATAAATCTAGGATATGTGAAAATATAGTAAAACTAATTCCACAGAATATTGATTGCATACATGAGATATTTTGTGGAAGTGCGATCGTTTCACTCGTTTCTAATATTAGTAAGGTTTATTTAAATGATAAGGATGTACATATCTTAGAGCTATTGAAATATTTTCAAGATAATAGTGCAGAGGATATTATTAAAAGAGCAGATAATATCATAAAAAATTATGGTCTAACAAATACCTTCTATGAGGGTAGGTCCGCCTATCCTGAAAAGAAACATGAAGGACTTTCTATATTTAATAGAGACCCCTATAATAAATTAAAGAATGATTATAACAAAGATAAAGATATTAATAAATTATTTGTTTTACTGATTTTCGGATTTAATCATTACCTAAGATTTAATTCAAAAGGTGAATTTAATGTTCCAGTAGGAAAAACAGATTTTGTAGAATTGCTTAGAAAGAGAACAAAAGAGTACTCTTTAGCTATTCAAAGCAAGTTAATAGAAATAACGAACCTCGATTTTCGAGATTCATCATTATATAAAGATATGGGGATCAACGATTTATATTATTTTGATCCTCCTTATCTTATTACTTCAGCACCGTATAATAATTTTTGGTCTGAAAAAGATGAATTAGATTTATTACATATACTCGACACATTAAATATGAATGGTCAAAAATTTATGCTATCGAATGTAATTGAATCTAATGGAAAAGAAAATAAAATATTAAAAGAATGGATGAAAAAATATAATGTACACTATATTAAAAGGCAATATTTAAATTCTAGTTATCATAAAAAAAATCTTAGTGATGCTATTGAAGTGGTTATTACTAATTATAAAGGAGAAACAATGAGCGATATAGATAATAAAATAGGTACAAGTGGAGATAGGGTAGGCTATAAAGTTTTTTCAATAAACACAACAGTTAGAAATCCAAAACGTAATGCTGATTTTTTAAATCACTTTCAAGAATTTGATGGTAAAGAATTTACACCGGAATTGTCTGAACAATACTTTTTCAAATTAATTAAGTATGGTGTTTATAGACTTTCAGACATTCCTGAAAGTGTAAAAAGAAAAATGGAAAACGGCGAGGAACTTACTTCGATAGAAGTACATGAAGCAATAAAAAATAATCCTTAAGCAACTGGTTTACACGGTCGGGTTATGACTCAACTAAGGGCAATGAAAGATCAGGGATTTTTAATGTTTCAGCCTGTTAAAAGAGGGTTAAATAAAATTTATATAACTCAGCTAGGGAGGGACTTGATTAGTGGTAATGAAGACCCCACAGTGGTTTATACGAAGGCAATGCTTGGAATGCATGCGTATAGTCCAATAAGAAAGAAAATATTAAACAAATCGAGGCCCTTTTTAAACGCATTATTTGTTATAGACGGTGTAAATAAAAAATGGAAAGAACTCGGGAATGAGCCTAAAGGACTTTTAAAACATGAGTTTGCTACTTTCGTTTTAAGTATGAAAGATTGCAATTATGAGAGTGCGATAGAGAATATTATAAAATATAGGCTAAAGTACAGATATGAACCAAATTATAATGTATTAAAAGAATTTTTAGTAGATAATGATATTTTACCTATAAAACCAGCAAGTTTATTAAATGATTATCCAGATGATGTGTTTAGAAAATTTGAAATGACCGGACTGATAGTTAAAAGAGGGGCTTTCAATTATATTTATTATGATTTTTCTAATTATAATATTGAGAAAATAAACACCATATTAGCTGTTTATAAGAATTATAAGTTTGTTAATTTTAACAATGTAAAAGAATATTATGAATACTTGGCATCTATAGAAATACCTTGGTGTAAAAATGAAAAGATTAGATCAAAAATAGTTGAATCCAAATCTGAAATACTAAAAATAAAACTAAATGATGAATTAACTTTAGAACAAAAAGAAGAAATCTTAGATAGAATGTTTTATAATCAAGCACTTGAAAATGTTATAAAAGAAACGAAAGTTGAGTTTATTATAAATGAATTAAAAATTTTATCAGGTGCATCTAAAGAATCTTCAAAGATAAATGATATATCAGAACCATTAAGACTAGAATATTTACTTGCATTATTATTAGGTAAAAAATATGGTGTGAAGGGGCTTGTATCAAATATTATTTATAACGAAGATGGAAAACCATTACATTATGCACCATCAAAAAAATGTGATATTTTATACCACCATGAAGATGGCTCTTATATACTTGAACCAACAATGCAACGAGGGAAAAACCAGGTTTTAAATAATGAAACAACAAATGTTGTAAGACATATGAAGGAGGAAGCTAAACAAGGAATTGTCTTTAGATTAGCAATGATTGCTCCATACGTGCATCCTGATGTAGTAGATTACTTTCAGTATAAATCTGACAAAGAGAAATGTTGTTTACTACCATTGAATATAGATTATATTACTAAATTAATATTGGATAACGATACAATAAGAAATTTAAATATAGAATTTGATAAAATTAAAGATATTTTACTCAGTCTTAAAGTTGATGAATTCGCAGATTTAATTAATAAATATTCTTTAAATTAAAGATGTTTAATGTTATTTATTATCCATAAAGTTATTAATTATAAAATTAATTACTTGCTCAATTTCAATAGAATGGAGTTCACCTATTGCTAGGTCAAGGTTAAAGTATTCACGCCATTTGGCTTTTGAAAAGTCTTTTGTAAATTCCTTTTCAAGTTCTATAATTTTTGTCAGTTGAAGTTCATATTCAGCTGACATTTCTTGTTCATAATATTTTTCTTTAATGAATTCTACAAGAGTTTCATTTTTCATAAGCCCTCCAAGTGTTGAGTGTGTTTTAACTCAGTTTGAAAGATATTGCAAGTCATTTAACAATTTTTTTTAAATTAAATAAATACTCATTGCCTCTCTTTTTGAGATAAAAGAAAAGGGAAAAGAGGTTGGTCACACTGTGAGGTGTGGCTTTTTTTGTGCAACAAAATGCGGAAAAGAGGGGTGATGGGAATAAAAAGTTGAAATATTTTTATAGGGACGATGAAAAGACTTATAAAATAAGGGATCGCAGGGTTTTGGGTGATTGAAAAGTGTGTTGAATAATGATGGCGGAGATGTATAAAATGGGTTATTTTGCTTTAAATTGGGGGATTTTTACGCAACAAGAGTGCCTTATATAGAGGGGCATTTTTTTATTTGAGTTAAAAAAGGTTATTGTTTTTGCCTTTATTTGAATAACGAAACGGGCAGTTTTGTTTTGTACGAAGTGATTATAAGGGGGTTAGGCTTGATGGTTAGAATAATAGTTGGCGAGTAGAGAGAGGGTAAATAAAATAAAGATATTTAGTGGAAATGGGGGCAAGTAATTAGTATGGCAAAAAACAAGAAAAAGGTTTAGATTTTTGCTGGGTATTAAAGTTGTTAGGAGAGTTGGAAAAGTGTGTTAAAGCGGATTTAATATCTCTATCTTTATAAGCTTCATTATAAGCAAAAGTCCTAATAATTACATCTATTTAAATTTAACAAAAAAAAGGAGGTGACGGCGAAAATGGGCGGTGTTTGGCGAGCTTTATGAGTGGCAAAGAAAAGTGTAAAGGAAGAGGGAATTATTAGAAAATTGGGGCGAGTAATGGGCAAAGTTCAAAGTAAGCAAGTGGCTATTGATTGGACTAGGAATTGGAGAGAATAGGTAAATTGATTGTTAAAATTATCGAAGCAGGAAAAGAGGTGGCTCAAAGTGCTAAAAATACGCCAAAAAGCCAAGAAAATAAGGGCATATTTTGACGCACCACCTATCAGCGCTGACGCACTTTGCGCCACCTACGTTTAGCCGAGAAGTGGGAAACCCACTTTCGCTTTAAGCAGTGGAAAACAAGAAGAAATAAAATATTAAAAAAATTATTTAACTCATTGCCTCTCTAATTGCGATGAGGAGAATAATTATGAATGAACAAAATTCAAATAATACAATTGTAATTGATAGAATTTCAAAAAAGGTGTTGAATGAGCCAAGTATAGAAATAGATGAAGAGGCCTACGCCGAGGCGGTTTCAAGATTGGTGGAGAAATTGTTGGTATGTTTAAGGCAGAAGAGAGATCTAAAAAAACTAACCCCAAGGAGTGTGTTTTCACATCAAAAGCCAAAGAAAAAATAAACTAAAAAACTTTCAGGTTTGTGCTGGACTTATGAAAAAGTTTGTGGTATGTGTTTGTGATGAAAGATACTCAAAAAACAAAGTATTTAATTATAGGAGAAAAGATGAAGAAAATTGTAATTTATGCTAGATATTCTAGTGACAGGCAAACGGAGCAGTCAATCGAGGGGCAACTTCGAGTGTGTCACGAGTATGCTGAGCGCAATGATTATGTGGTTGTTCACGAGTATATCGACAGGGCGCTTTCAGGGACGACCGACAGAAGACCTGCATTTTTGCAGATGATTGAGGACAGCAAGAAAAAAGAGTTTGAGTATGTGCTGGTGTATCAACTGGACAGGTTTGCGAGAAATAGATATGACAGTGCAAACTACAAAATGAAACTTAAGAAGAATGGAGTGCGAGTGCTGTCGGCAAGAGAAAATATTTCGGACGACGCTAGCGGAATTTTGATGGAAAGCGTGCTTGAAGGCATGGCGGAGTATTATTCTGCCGAGCTCAGCCAAAAGGTCAAGCGTGGGGTGCGTGAAAGTTTGATTAAGGGCTATTACACAGCTGGACAGGTTACATACGGCTACAAGGTTGAAGATAAGAAATGGAAAATTGATGAAGAACACGCAGAGTTTGTTCGGCAGGCGTTTAATAAATATGCAGTGGGTGAGAAGGCGACCGAAATTGCAGACCACTTAAATGCGCAGGGTTCAAGAACGTCAACTGGCAAAAAGTGGAACGGCAATGCGATTTCTAAAATGCTACACAACCAACGATATATGGGCATAGAAAAGTTTGGCGGTGAGATTTTCACCGATGTAATTCCGCCGATAGTTGAAGAAAAGTTGTGGCAAGTGGTGAATGGTATGATGGAGCACTTTCGAAGGAACTACAAAAAGGACAAATACGACCCATACTTTTTGACGGGCAAAATCTTCTGCGGATACTGCGGTGAAAGTGTGATTGCCGAGGCAGGTTCCAGCCATATGGGAACGAGGTATAAATACTACAAGTGCCACACCAAAAAGGTAAAGAGCAAGTTTTGTCTGCTTAGAAACTATCGCAAGCACGAACTTGAACAGCTTATTATTGACAAAACTAAAAAATACATTTTAACCCCAAGCAAAATTGAAGAGATTGCACATATGGTTGTGGACAGATATAATTCCGAGATTTTAAACAATGTCGTGCTCAAATGTCTTGAAAAGGAACTTAGGCAGATAAACAATAAAATAAACAGTTTAGTGAAGAATATGGAACAGGACATAGTTCCGCTCACCCTTCGTGAAACGCTTTACAAACTTGAAAATGATAGGGCGGATATTCAACTTAAAATTGCCGAAGAAAAGAGCAAGTTTGATAAGCCGCTAAATTTTGAAGATGTCAGAAATTTTATATCACTGTTTGCCAGCAAAGACTATGACGACGTGTTTGAACGCAATGAATTTTTTAACCGATTTATTAAAAAGGTACTTTTATTCAATGAGAAAATTATTGTGATTATGCGAGGTAGCAAGGGTGCTGAAAATGAACTTGCCATAAACAACGACGAACTTTACGCAAAAAGAATTTTAGAAAAATTTGAGAAAAAAGAAATAAGCGAAAATAATGTTGAAAATAAAAATGGGAGCTTAGACAATTTG
>CALVMX010000022.1 GCA_944349415.1 uncultured Clostridia bacterium | reverse complement strand
CTTTCTCAAAAAATTTAAATTTATTTACATTTGTCGAAAAAATAAAAAGAAAAAACAGCAAATTTTGCTGTTTTACATTCCAATTTTGTTTTTCAAAGCAAGATAACCTTCTTCGAAATCTTCTATGTTTAAAACCGTCTCTTCCATCGGACACATACCGGTTTTAGTGCGATTTATAATTTTATCTGTCAATGTCTTGTAGGTTACTTTGATTTTTGCCTCTTCTAAAAATTGCAAAGCACTTACACTTAAAACTTCAGCATACACTTCTTTTATTTCTGCTTTTCTAAAAAGCATTGCTGCTGCCTTGCCGACAATTTTATCAGCGACAGAAAAGCCTTTTAAATTCAAATTCTCTTTTATAAACTCCATCATAGGTCTAATACCATTTTTATTGGAAGTTATGATTTCTTCGCCCTTGACCAAAACGCAAGTAGTATCTCCAACAAGCAAGCTTTTAGCTTTTTCAAGGTCTGTCATTATTTTTTCTCTTTTTTAAGCAAGGTGTTTAAGAGAATTGTCACAAGTGGGACGATAACTGCAATAATGATAAGTCCTGGCCAGCCCATTAAAATTTGATTCCAAACTGTAGCCACGGTTAAATTAGAGATGTTTTGGAAAATAGCAACAAGAACGATAAAAGTTGCACGTCCAGCAATAAATGCTGTCAAGGTTGCAGGAATTGCTACCCAAGAGTGTTTATAAATCAATTTTGAGAAAAGTCCGGAAACTAAAGCAAAAACGCCGAGTTCAACTATCATAAAAGGAAGCCTTGCGAGTGCTGGCATAGCATTTCCAAAAAGTGAAGTGATGCCAAAACTAACTATTGGAGACAGAATACCAACACCTAATCCCCACCATGTGCCAAGCAAACAACCACCAATAACAACAGGTAAATACATAGGAAGATAAATCATTCCGCCTTGCGCACCAGCAGCAAGATGAACAATTTGAGGAAGAGCAACCGCTAAAGCAATAACAAGAGAGGAAACCAAAGTTTTTATCCCGATTTTTGTTTTAGTGCTCACATTTCTTTGAACTAAAATATTTTCCAACATAGCTTTCTCCTTATATTATTATAAAATTTAAAATCAAAATCGTTTAAAATTTAAAGTCAATATTAATCTATATTTATAATTTCATATTCTCTAATGCCAAGCCCAAGTGAACAAGCCGCTTCCACAGTGTGAATACCATGTCTAGAGTTCATTCTTTCAATTAAATCGGCTTTCCCTGGATCGCTTGAGTTAATAACCGCATCATAGCACGCTTGGTCAATAGCAACAGGATCAGTAGATGCAAAAATTCCTATATCTGCCATTTTTGGTGCTGATGGGTTAGCATCGCAGTCGCAGTCCACAGAAAGATTGTTTGCCACGTTTATATATAAAAGGTTGTCTTTTCCTACATAATCAATTACACCTTTGCAAGCATCTGCCATAGATTCAAGAAAATCGTCTTGTTTTGGTAAGTTTGCCCAAACCTTTTCTTGATTTAAAGATGTTCCTGCTGAATGAATATTCAGTTTTCCTTTTGTGGAAGCCATACCGATAGACATATTTTTAAGAGCACCGCCGAATCCGCCCATCATATGGCCTTTGAAGTGTGAAAGCAACAAAAAAGAATCATAATTGTCGATATGCTCTCCGACAATATCTTCTTTTAGATGAAAACCTTTTTTAATAGGTATCGCTTTCTCTCCAAATTCATCCATGATGTCACATGGTGCAATAGCCTTAAATCCATGATCCTCTATTGCTTTCCAGTGGTCTTTTGGATCCTGTCTTTTTCCACCATAAGCGGTGCAACATTCCACAATACTACCTTCAAGTTTTGTAACCAATGGTTCAATAAGTTTTGGATTTAAAAAGTTGTGACCTCCTGGTTCGCCTGTGGAAATTTTAACACCCACTTTTCCTTTTAAATCTCTGCCTAAGGCTTCGTAAATTTTAATAAGTCCCTCTGAAGTTATTTCTTTTGTGAAATACACTTTTGATTTTGCCATATTTCCTCCTTTATAGTTAAATTTATTTACAAAACGCTTTTACCTCAAACATTTTCCATAAATTTAAATAAATTTTACAACCTAAACCTAAGTTTAGGTCAAGCAAATTTCAATATTTTTTTAAATTTTTTATAATAATTTTTATTTAGTCAAAATTAACCTTTTAAAATTTCAATTATCTTTTTTAGTCTTTTTACTGGAATTGGAAAGTTTTGTTCTGAGATGTTTTTGTCGACACGTATCACCTTCCCTTCTTTAATTTCGTTTTCCACTTCAATTAGAACAATATCTCCCTCTTTTAATTCCTTAAAAGGCGAAAGATAAAATTTCATAGAGCCTTCCACTTCTACTTTTGCGTAATCATACCTATTGTATTCTCTCATCGTTCCGCCGGCTGTCGAATGAATCATATATACCTCTTATTTACTTATATATTGTTCCACTTTCATGCTCAACTTATATTTTTCTCGAAGCAAAGCAATTTGTCTCATCATATCCGTTTTATGATGACGATCTAGCGCCTCTTCATCCTTCCATTTGTCAATTAAAAGCACTGTTTCTTCATCCTCCATTGGAAAAAAGTATGAATAGCCTAAATTTCCTTCCTCTTTTCTAACTAAATCTACAATGCCACTTGAAACCATTTCTTCTGCAAACTTTTTTGCACTTCCATTCTTTCCTCTATAAAAAATGTTGATAACTAGCATAAAAAGCCTCCTAATAGATAGGATACCACAATCATTATTTAAAAGGCTAATATTAAAAGGATTTTATTTACACAAATTGTGGAAATGTGGATTTTTTATTGTATAAATATCGTATAAATCATATCGTTCTCGATAAACTTTTGGCGGTGTTACAAATTTTTCTACGCTTTTATTTATGCTTATTTTGCTTGACCAACAAAAAGCATTTTCTTGAAGTATAAAATGATAATCTTCAATTTCAGTGTTGAAGTATAACGCAACATTCCATTCTCCATTTCCTCTTTTGGCTGTTTTTTGTGCCTTTTCTACTTTAAGTCCTGTGCTTTCCACAAAATTGAACATAGATAAAGCCATTCCATTTAAAGATTTAAAGGAATCATAAAAATTTTGACAAGAATATAGATATTCTTTATCAAATTGATAGTCATTTAAAATTTGATTAGTTAAATTAAAAAAGGCATGTCCCATGCAGTTTACCAGCGAATATGCCGGCAAGCCATTTGAAAGTTTAAACATGTAACTTTCATTTTTTCTTATAGGAACATAGCCCAAAGCAAAAATTTCTTTTAAATTCTTTACAATTTTTTCACTATACATAGAAATATGTTAACATTAATTTAGCTTTCTGTCAATATTTTTTTTACTCGCTCGCCAAAATAGTTGACAAATTGAGCCATTATTCTTTAAAATACAAACTATGGGGAAAAAGTTGTTTTACGATAATTTTACAGAAGACCAAATTTGTGGAATTTTTACGCCTTGGCATTTTTTCGCTATTGCTGTCTTTTTTGTTACTGTCATTTTGGCTATATATTTCTCTAGAAAGCTTAACGACAAACAAACCAAGATAATGATGTGGACAATAGCTATTCTAGTGACCAGCATGGAAACAATAAAAATCATCCTCCGACTTTGTAAAGGTTCTGGCGGTGACGGTTGGATTCCACTTTACTTCTGCAGTCTTTTCATCTATGCGATTTGGCTGTCTCTTTGTAAAAATAAATCTTTGAAAACCACCGGCCTTTGTTTCATGGCTTTAGGAGGCTTGCCGGCTGCTTTGTGTTACATCTTTTACCCTTCAACCTCTCTTCTTCTGTATCCGCTTTGGCACCCCGCTTCCTTACATAGTCTTTTTTACCATTGGCTTATGGTCTACGCCGGCAGTTTAATCTTTATAAAAAAACTGTATAAACTAAAACTTCTCGACTTCGTTTATTACTTCGCGTTTGTTACAATTTTCTCGGCTATCGCAATAATCATTAACTATTTCTTAGGGACAAACTTAATGTTTATGGGCTCGCCGTTCGGTTTAACTTTCTTAGAACCCATTTTCAACTATTCAAAGGAATTATACATAATCTTGGTCTATCTGGCACAAGCAGTAGCATTTTACTTTTTAACCTATGGAATTTATTGCATTATAAAACTTGTCGTTGATAAAAGGAGAATAAAACATGAACCTATTTGATTACTTTTTTACAAACAAAGCATATTTGCCTGCAGATTTGCCGGGTAGACTTTTCTCGCCTTTGCATATCGCAGTTATGGTTGTTTTAATAATTGCTGTGCCACTGCTTGCTTTTCTTTTAAGAAAAATGAAAAAGAAAAACATGAAAATCTTGTTCATTGTGCTATGGGCTTTAATGGTGGTTATGGAAGGCGTTAAAATCACTTGGGAATCTTGCACAAATCCAAATGGTTTTGAAGTCACTGGAATTTTACCTCTATATATTTGTAGTATTTTTATGTATGTTATGCCATTCGCAATATGGGGAGGGGAATTCAGCATATGGCGAAGGTCCGCTTGTAGTTTCATCTGCACTTTAAACCTTATTGGTGGACTCGTCAATTTTGTTTATCCAAGCAATGTTCTTTCCAATTATTCAGTAATTTCTTTTGCTGGACTTCACACTCTTTTCTATCACGGAATTATGGTATTTGTCGCTCTTTTAATGCTCTTTTCAAAATATTATGACTATAAAAATATAAAAGACGCAATTTTGGCATTTATTCCTCTGTTTATTGTTTCTATACCAGCAAATATAATTAACTTTGTTTATAACTGCTCATATATGTTCTTCCGCGGTGGTTTTCCATTCTCAATTATCTCTGACCATATGCCAGAGTGGCTTTGGATAATAGTTTTGTATATTGCTTATGCTCTTGTTCCATATCTGTTCTATCTCCCATATTATATCTACAAAAAGACGAAAAAGAAAGACCCGGAAGAAGAAACCTTTCAAAAAATTTTGTCAATAACTAAAAAGAAAATCTAAGAAAATTTTATTTTTAAATTTAACCAAAAAATCAGCAGATAATGCTGATTTTTTATTTATTTCGCTTACATTAATCCCTAGACGTTTACTTTATCTATTATTCTTCATTTAAAATATCTAGTTTACTATTTTGCCTTATTAAAATAAAAAAAGCACGAATGTGCTTTGGGTGCCGTTTAATATATTTATTTTTACTTTTATTGTTTATTTTTTTACTAAAATTTTATCCCTTCTTCTTTGTATAATTCCATATTATAATATTCCACTATTAACTGTATTAACTCTCCTGTCTTTGGCTTACTGTCTATTGTAAAAATGTTTGTCTTAAACATTTGGTTAACTTCCAAAAAACTTCTGTCTATATACGTTGCCTCTATTGAATGTCGTATATCTCTTTCTATACACAAATATTTAACATTGTATTCCTCGGCTACTTTTGCATATACGCCTTTACATAATCTATGTATAAGAGATGGATCCTGGATGACAAGTTCAATGGCATAACATAGATATTTAAATCCCACACGGTTTACTTGAAAACCTATTTTTATCAGCGCGTATTTAATTATTTTTCTTACTTTGTTTAATTTATTTTCTTTCATACTCTTTCCTTTTAAATTCATTTGATACGCGCAGAAAAAGAAAGGCACCCATATTGCCAAAGCAAATATATATAAACCAATTCTGGGGAAATAACCAAATGAATAAAGTCAGCATTTCCAACTGACTTTTATATTATATCACACCTTTTACAAAATTCCAAATAATTTTACAATATTTTTCAAAATATTTAAGGAATTTTTAGCATTAAAAAATCTGAGACTTAGTTTTTCTTGAAAGCTCAGATTTTCAGAATATTTAAATTATTAATTTTTATTGTAAAGTTCTTTCTTCATAGGATTTGTCGGTATGAACACCTTGTCCTGTTCGGTCTTGTTCAAACAGTTTATAGTCACTTGGACGAGTCAACTTTTTGATAGCTTCGACGCCTCTTAACAAGGTTTCGTCCGGTATTTCTTTTGTCTTATTTAATAATTTTTTAAATTGTTTATTATCCAACGAGGTAAAATTTTCCGACAAAACACTTTTTGAATGTTCGCCAATAATTTCTTCAATATCTTTAATTTTATCCGTTTTTATTTGATTTTTATCGCCTTCATTATAACGCTCTCCTCTATTTGCCTTTTTTAAGGAAATAGATTTAAGCTCTTTTAAAAACACTTTTTTCTCTTTAATCTCTTTGAGAGGATCTGCATAATTTTCATCGTAAGATTCATAGTCATTTAAAGGAGAAAAATAGGCTTTTGCAAAAAGACTAGGAATTCCAAATTTAACGGACTTTCTCAAAATAAAACGATAGGCGCTTGATTTCCTTTCGAAATCCATTGGCATAAATTCTTTTTCGATTTGTTTAATAAATTGAGAGATAATTTTCTTTCTTTTTCCAGGAGAATATTTTATAAAGGTAGCTAAATTTTCATCAATACCTTTAGGTTTAACTTTTTCTAGATATGGTATTAAAATGGAGCCTTTAAACGATTTGTTTTCCTTGCCGGCAAGTTCTTTGTTTGCAATATGTATAAATTCCTCGTCCATTAAATTTATAAAATCATCAAATATATTTGCTCTTGTTTCATAATATTCGGCTTCTAAAAAGTCCAACAACTCAGAATAGGAAGAAAACTCTCGTTGCGACAAGGCATCTTTTAGTTGCAGATAATATTCATTTTCTTGTGCATTTCTTTCTAATATAGATTTTGAATTGAATAGTTCACTAAAGTCTGGATTATATGAATCAATTAACGTCTTAAAATTGAGGTTGGCAAATTTGTTAAAATTAAATGTTGGAGAATCGCCGTTATTAACTCGGCTAAGCCAAGTTGGATCGACAGCGTAAATCCCATTTATTCCATACTTTTCATCTTGAATCAAAACTTTTGCTCTCAAATGTTCTTTAGCCGGCTGGGTTTTGACATCAAAACCCAATTCTCGCATCACTTCAGTGTAAAGTCTAGCGTAGCCGACACAACAAATATATTTGGCATTGTTTGGCAAAATTTCGGACAAACTTCTACTTGATAGATAAGGCTGAGAGTCGTCCAGAGTATAGACAAATTGAGAAATATAATGTAAAGCTAAAAGGTGTTGTTCATATGGACTGTCAGTTTTTGATTTTATCAATTCTGCCATTTCTTGAACTCTTTTTCTAGCAAAGTTTACTTTACTGTCTTCAATTTCAAGATAATTACTATTAATTCCTTCCAATGAGGCCGCGTTAATATAATCGTCTATGTATTCTGCGTCTATAAGGCGGACTTGCTTGCCTAGATAAAGAGTGGAAATCTCTTCCATATTTTTTTTAATTTTATCACTATATGCGAACACCGTGTCATCTGTTTCATCAAGACAAATGGAAAGCAATTTAAAATTTTTCAAATGATCACTCAAAAAATTGGTAAGCTTATAAAGACGATTTATAAATTTCGGGTCTTCCAAAGTTTTTTTATCAACATCTAACACCAAACTATCAAATTGAATGTTAGGTTTTACTTTAAAGCAAAACTCCTCAAACCATTTTTCTAAGTCTTTTTCGCCTTTTGTAAAATCATAATAAAACGAAAAGTTATTATCCTCAAAAGACTCAAGTTCGTTTGGATAAACTAAAGAGTTTCCTTTAATGAACATTTTTAAACCAATGTTTTCTTCAAGATTTTTTGTTTTCATATCTTCTCCTAATTTTATTATACCATTTTTCTGCCGATTTTTCAATATCTAAAGTTCAATTTTTTCTTTATATTTAGGCACGATCACTTTTATTTCCGGATGTTTCTTCTTCATAACATTTATGAATTTTTCTGTGTTGATATGAGTTGTTACAGGTGGAAAGGCGTCGTCAAAATGGTCGAGAATAACTGTCTTAGGTTTTATCTTTTCAATTATTGGCAGAGAGTATTTTGTCATATTTGTTCTTCCTTGAAAAGGCCAAACTAAGACATCGACCTTTTTAGGTATTTTCATCTTGTTGTCGAAGCCGGCAGAACCAAAAATTAATATCGTTTTGTCTTCAGCGTTTACTTCAAAGGCAATGATATCTCCGCCCATTAAATATTTGTGGTGCATTTTTAGAAGTTTATAAGCTTTATGTATTTGAAAAGTAAAAAGTATTTTTAAAGCGGTTTTTAAAACTATTCCTAAATCGTTGGAGACATGCAAGCTTTTGCGAGCAGTAACTGTAGCCTTTGATGTTGTCATTGTTTCATTGTTATGCAAAATTTCGACTTGATGCAAAGAATCAATGCCTTGTGTCTCAAGACGAAGATAGGCTGTTGGTGTGCCATAAAGTTTGGCGTTTGTGTTTTTTAATATCTTTGGCAAATCACATAAATGGTCAAAATGTGGATGAGTGTTAAAGATATAATCAACCTCACAAAATTCTTTCAATTTAGGTTGCTCTAATTTTTTATTCATTCTAAAAAAGGGATCAAACAAGAATTTTTCGCCGTCTATATTTAGAAGTATTGTTGCCGTCCCATACCAAGTAAGTTCAATCATATTAATTATTATATCATATTTTCACACACAAACAAGCTATAATAAAATATAAAATTTTTATCTGAATGGGAAAGAAATATTTAAAAGTTATATATGCTCGAAAGTGAAATGTAAAAAAAGGATAACACAATTTAGTTTGTTTTGTGTTATCAAAGTTTAACTTTAATTTGTTTAATTTTTCAATGTTGTTGTTACCATATTTTTATTTTATTTGTTTTTTCAAGCGAGATTTATTAATTTTTGTTTTTAACATATAATTTTTCAAATAGTAATTTTTAGCATAATTAATAAATCTCCCATTTGTCATTTTTGTGTTATCTAGATTAATAGGAAGGTTTAAAAACTTACTGAATTCTTCAAACCCTCGAGAAAAATATAAGTCATTTATTGCAAAACGAATGTCGCGTTCCACTGAATGATATGGAACGTTATGTTCTTTGCTTGTCATAACATATATGCCGCTGCAAAGGTTGATATCTGGAAATAATATAGAATATTTTATAGCCGTACATATATAATCAAAGCCGAGTAAATTTGAACGAATGCCTATCTTTATTAAATCATATTTTATAATGTTTTGTAAGTTTCGTATTTCTTTCAAAATATTCTCCTTGCTAACATGTATTTCGACAAAAAACAATTACTTTCGACTGTCTACGACATTATATCAAAACTTTTACAAAAATGCAAATAATTTTACAATATTTTTCAAAAAATTTTTATTCTTTTTTAAGAGCCTAACTCGTTGTTTTTATTGTCAACCTTTATATATGGATTTTCTATGGTAAAAACCTTATATAGATGATAATCGACATTTGTTCCAATGATCTTTAAAGGAAGAATATTGAAATGGTCGATGACATTAGATTCTCCAAATTTTCCCGACCATGTGCCGTCTTTTTCTTGTAACAAAAAGTGTAAGTCGATATCGTAATCAGAAAAATACATAGCAACATTCCAAGACTTGTTGTTTGTCTGTTCCTGCATTTTTTTAACTTTTAAGCCTGTGCTAGTTATCGCATCTTTTACAACTTCGAACATATCTTCTTGTGACAGCTCGTCGTTGCTCAGTTTAGGCAGAGAGAAAAAGTTTTTTAAGTCGGAAATGCCAAAGTTTTCGAGTTGTTCATTAGTCAAATTGAAACATGCGTGCTCAAAGCAGTTTGTGATTTTTGCTAAGTTTTTGCCGGAAAAGGCAATATAATTATATTTTTCGTTTTTATCTCTAGACGGAAGATAGCCGTTTTTGAAGATTTTATTTAGTTTTAAAATGGTTGTATCTTTCATATTTACCTCTTTAAGTTATTATACCATAAAAATTGTTTGTGTCAAGAGTGGTGGGCAAAATCACTGCACTTTCTTCGCGAAAGTGCTCCCAAGTTTGAAAAACTTGGGATTTGCGACAGCAAATGTGATTTTGCCCGTCTTTGCGAGAGTATACTAAACTCTTGCTATTTTCCACAAAAGGTGGTATAATAATAACCATGGAAAAGCCAATAGTCGCCATATCAACTCCCCTAGGACGAGGAGCAATATCAATCGTGAGAATGAGCGGAAAAAATAGTTTGCAGATAGCGCTCAAATTTTTTCATTGCAAAGAAAAAGAGATAAAGCCAAGATATATGTATTTTGGCAGACTTGAAATGGAAAAAGACGCTTTCGAGGAATGTTTAATGGTGTATTTCAAAGCACCTTTTTCCTATACCGGAGAGGATATAGTCGAATTTCAAATTCATGGCGGTATCCTTCTTGCTCAAAAAGTGCTAGAAAAATGTCTAGATAATGGCTGTAGACCAGCGGAGGCTGGCGAGTTTTCCAAAAGAGCTTTTATGAATGGAAAAATTACTCTTGACAAAGCCGAAGCGATAATAGGTGAAATAAACGCAGAAACTGAGGGAGAACTTAATTCTTCTCTTAAAATAACCAATGGAAAACTTTCGGAGAGGATTAATAAGGAACAAAACGAATTGACAAATTTATTGGCAGAAATTGAAGTCGCTTTTGATTATCCTGAACACGATTATGAAGAAATAGTCAAGGAAAAAATATTGGCAAGGCTCAACGAGATAAAGACACAGAATGACAAACTGATAGAAGATTCAAAAAGTGGCAAATATTTGAAAAACGGAATTAATGTCGCACTTGTTGGACGTGCTAATGTTGGAAAGAGCAGTATTTTAAATTCCTTATTAGGCGAAGAGCGCGCTATAGTCACCGAAATTGAAGGAACGACACGCGACAACATCACAGAAAGCTTTTTTCACAAAGGCGTGAAAATAAATTTAATTGACACAGCAGGGATAAGAAAAACAGAGGATACCGTAGAAAAATTAGGCATCCAAAGAAGTTTAAACAGCATCAAGAATGCGGATATTGTGCTTTTTATACATGATGGAAGCCAAAATGAGAGCGTAGAAGAAGAGAAAATAGCACAAGCTCTTGTTGGCAAAAATGTTATAAATGTTATAAACAAAACGGATAAACCAAGAGTGTTAAAAACAAAGGACAACGAAATAGAGGTTTCTGCTTTAGAAGAAAAGAATATTTCTATGTTGAAAGACAAAATATTAAACGAAGTAATAACAAAAAATATCTCTGCTGATACTTTAGTTTTAACCAACGAAAGACATATTCAAATACTTGAGGAATGTGATGACTTCATCAAAGAAATATTTGCAAATAAAAACGTCTCCTTGGATGTTATTGCTATGCTTATCAAAAAAATATGGACGAAATTAGGAGAAATAACAGGAAATACGGAAAATGAAGATATCATCTCTCTCATTTTCTCAAAGTTCTGTTTGGGGAAATAAAATGGAAAAATTTGACGCTATTGTAATTGGAGCTGGACATGCTGGCTGTGAGGCGGCGCTTGCTCTAGCGAGAACTGGAAATAGAACCTTACTGCTCACAATAAGTTTAGATGCAGTAAGCTTTTTGGCGTGCAATCCTTCTATTGGTGGAACAGCAAAAGGGCAACTTGTCAGCGAAGTAGATGCTTTAGGCGGAGAGATGGGAATTATTGCCGACAAAACCGCTCTTCAAATCAGGATTTTGAATAGGGGAAAGGGACCAGCTGTTCAAAGTTTGAGGGCTCAAGCAGATAAAAATGCCTATCATGCTGAGATGAAAAAAGTTTTGGAAAGGGAGAAAAACCTGTTTCTTCGACAGGGAGAAGTGACAAATATTGAATTAGAGGGCGAGAATAAAATTGTCACAACAAATGTTGGCTTAAAATATCAAGCAAGAGCCGTGGTGCTTGCAACAGGAGTTTATCTTGAAAGCGAAATAATAATAGGAAAAACAAGAGAAAAGACCGGGCCAAACGGCTTTAAAAATAGTCACGGACTGTCAGAAAGTTTAGAGAAGTTGGGAATAGAACTTGTCAGGTTCAAAACGGGGACCCCTGTCCGTTTACATTCAAGAAGTGTAGATTTTTCACAAATGGAACTTCAAAAAGGCGATGACGATATATCCACATTTTCGTATATGACAGAAAAGCCAATAGAAAACAAAGAGGTATGTTATTTAACTTACACAACACCAAAAACACACGAAATAATCAGGAATAATTTGGATAAAGCGCCGGCAATTTCTGGAGAAATTGTAGGAATTGGACCAAGATATTGCCCTTCTATTGAAACTAAAATTGTTCGTTTTGCCGATAAAGAAAGACATCAATTATTTTTGGAACCAGAATCGGCAGATACAGATGAAATGTATTTGCAAGGTTTTAGCACGTCTATGCCTGCCGATATTCAAAAAGAAATGGTAGAAAGTGTAATTGGACTTCAAAAGGCAGAAATTATGAGAGATGCTTATGCTATCGAATACAACTGTATAGTGCCAACTCAACTAAATCCAACCCTGGAACTTAAAACGATAAAAGGTTTGTTTTTTGCCGGGCAAATCAACGGAACAAGTGGATATGAAGAAGCGGCGGCACAAGGTATTATTGCTGGAATAAATGCCAATTTGTATCTTAAAGGTAAAGAGCAATTAATATTAAAAAGAAGCGATGCATACATAGGCGTGCTGATAGATGATATCGTTACCAAAGGAACAAATGAACCTTATAGAATGATGACTTCAAGGGCGGAATATCGACTTTTGTTGAGGCAAGATAATGCGGATATGCGATTAACAGAGATAGGCAGAAAAGTTGGACTTGTCAGTGATGAAAGATATAAAAAATATCAAGAAAAATTAGAAAAAATGCAAAAAATTGAAGAAAAATTAGAAAAAAAAGCAAAAATTGATGAAAAATTAATTAATTTTTTCAAAAAACACGAAGAAAATCCTCCAAAAGAAAGTTTAAAATATCGAGATATTTTAAAAAGAGTTAATATTGATATTTTTGACTTAGAAAAAGAATTTAATTTATTTGAAAAATGTGAGTATAATCTGTTAGAAAAAGTAAATATCAAAATAAAATACGAAGGTTATTTGAAACAACAAGAAGAAGATATAGAAAAGATGCTTGCAAATGAAAAATTATCGATACCTACAGACTTTAGTTATGAAAATATAAAGGGTTTAAGAAAAGAAGCAATAGAGAAATTAAATCAAATCAAACCATTAACGATAGCACAGGCTTCAAGGATTTCAGGAGTTTCGCCGGCGGACATTTCCATATTATCAATATTAGTAAAAAAATATACAAAAAAAGGAAATAAAAATGGAAATAATTGATATTTTTAATAAATATAATTTTAAAATTGACGAAAAACAAGCGAAAAAATTCGAATTATTTTATCAGTTTTTAATAAAAGAAAATGAAAAATACAATTTAACTGCAATAACTGACAAAAAAGAGGTAATTTTCAAACATTTTTTAGACAGTGTTTTAGCGGAGAAAAACATCTCAAAAAATGCTAAAATCATTGATGTTGGAAGTGGGGCAGGATTTCCAGCTATTCCGCTTAAAATATTGCGTCCTGATTTAGAAATTGTTATGCTAGATAGTTTAAACAAAAGAGTAAATTTTTTAAATGAAGCGATAAAAATACTAGATTTAAAAAATATATCTGCGGTTCATGGTAGAGCGGAAGATTTTATAAAAAATAATAGAGAAAAATTCGACTATGCCACCGCTCGAGCTGTTGCTCCATTGAACACTTTGCTAGAATATCTTTTGCCTTATGTAAAAGTTAACGGAAAATGTTTGATATATAAGTCACAAAAATTAGAAGAAGAGTTGAATTCTGCAAAAAATGCTTTGAATGTATTATGTGGAAATGTGGATAAAGTTGAAAATTTTTATATTGAAGAATTGGATATATACAGAAAAATTTTAATTGTTAACAAAACCAAGGTCACACCATTAAAATATCCACGTGATAAAAACAAGCCAAAATTACAACCTTTGTAATAAAAATTAGAGAAAATTCGAGAAAAAACTGCATTTTTATTGAAAAAAGTAAAGAAAAATTACAAATTTTATTGATTTTTCTTTATTTTTTTATTATTTTATAGTATAATTAACTTAAAAGGGAGATGTTATGGGTAAAATTATTGCTTTTGCAAATCAAAAGGTGGAGTTGGAAAGACAACAACATGTATTAATGTGGCGACTTATATGGCGATGATGAGTAAAAAGATCTTGATAGTCGACTTAGACCCTCAAGGAAACGCTACAAGTGGCGTCGGCATTCGTAAAACTAAAGAATTAAAGACAATTTATGATTTAATTGATGGCGAATGTAGTTTTGACGAGGTTATAAAGCCTACTATTGTGGAAAATTTATACATAATCCCTTCAACTGTAGATTTGGCGGGTGTAGAAGTGGAGTTGGTCCAAGTTCCTCAAAGAGAAAAAGTTTTAAAGAATTTGCTTAGTGAAATTAAAGATTCCTATGATTTCATACTTATAGACTGTCCTCCGTCGCTAGGATTAATAACTGTTAATGCTTTAACAGCGTCAGACAGTGTGATTATTCCTATTCAATGTGAATTTTTTGCGCTTGAGGGGTTAACTCAGCTTATGAACACGATTAAACTAATTAAATTCCATCTCAACCCAGATATTGACATAGAAGGCGTTGTCATGACTATGAAGGAGAAAAGATATAATCTTACAAATCAAGTTAGCAGCGAAATTATTAAATTTTTTAGCAAAAAAGTTTACGTTACCACTATTCCTAGAAATGTTCGCTTGGCTGAGGCACCAAGTCATGGTTTGCCTGTGGCTCTATATGATGCAAGTTCGAAAGGGGCTGAAGCATATTTAAGTTTGGCAGAAGAAATTTTAAAAAGAAGTGGAACGCCTTATAAAAAAATTTCAAAGACAAGAAAATTAAGATTTTCGGAGGATAGATAATTATGGTAGGAAATAATAAGCATGGATTAGGAAGAGGACTTGATGCTCTTTTTGGTGTGTTTAACGAGGAAGATAGTTATAAAAACATAACTAAATCACAAACCGAAAAAGGTCAAGCAGTTTCTGGAGTAACAGAAATTGAAACAGATAAGATTCATCCAAATCCAAATCAGCCAAGAAAGAATTTTGATGTCGAAGCATTGAATGAACTTGCTTCATCAATTAAAACACATGGGATAGTTCAGCCTATTGTAGTTAATGATTTAGGAAATGGCGGCTATATGATAATTGCGGGCGAAAGACGTTGGCGTGCAGCAAATATTTGCGGTCTTAAAACTGTGCCTGCAGTAGTTAGAAAATATACAGATAAGCAAGTTAAAGAAATCAGCATTATTGAGAACCTTCAAAGAGAGGATTTGAATCCTGTAGAGGCGGCAAGAGCCATTAAAGAATTGATGGACGAATATAATTTGACTCAAGATGCTGTTGCAGAAAGAATTGGTAAGAGTCGTCCTGCTGTTGCTAATACATTGCGTCTTTTATCTTTATATCCAGATGTTTTAAAAATGGTGGAAGATGGAAAAATTTCTGCTGGACATGCCAGATGCTTAGTATCTGTTGAAGATAAAAATAATCAAATTAAGTTAGCCAACCTTATTGTTCAAAAGAATTTAAGTGTTAGAGATTTAGAAAAGGCGGTAAAAAATTTAGATAATCCGCAAAGACGTCAAATTGTAAATCAAGAACAGTCGTTAGAGCTGAAAGAATTAATTATACAAATGCAAAAAACATTTGCAACAAAAGTAACTGCCATTGGAAACGATAATAAAGGAAGAATTTATATTGATTATTATACTCGTGATGACTTAGACAGAATCGCAGAACTTCTAGACTTATTAAACAAAAAAGAAATGACTTTAGCAGATCTACAAAACTATAACCGTCGACAAGGAAGATAGATTAACAAACAGTGAAGAAAAAATATATATATTGAATGTTTAGAAGATTGTTCACGTGAAACATTCTTTTTTATATGTAATTACAAAATGCACTACATGAAAAGCCGGTATTGTGCCTAAAATAAAAACGGATTTTTTATTTAGCGAGAAAGATATTTACATAAAAAGTTTCTCTATAAATTAATCTAACTAACATTGTTAGAATAAAAATCTTATAATAGGCAAAGAAATGTTTCACGTGAAACATTTTTAAAAAAGAAATCCAATAGTTTATGGTTAGATAAAACACATATATAAACATACAAATTTGTTTTTTGTTAAAATGATCTAATTTGTGAAATGTTTCACGTGAAACATTTCTTTATAGAGAATAAGTAAGTCTTAAACTTTAGGTTAAAATAAATATATAATAGATAAAATATGCTAGCTAATATTTTCCTTACAATTAAAAAATTTTTTAGCAAAAAGTTTCACGTGAAACATTTCTTTATAGAGAAAAGTAAGTCTTAAACTTTAGGTTTAAATAAATATATAATAGATAAAATATGCTGGCTAATATTTTCCTTGCAATTAAAAAATTTTTTAGCAAAATGTTTCACGTGAAACATTTTGCAGTTAACGTAAATGTATTTTTAATCTATAAAACGATTATTGTTAATTAAATCTCTTACGGATTTTTTAATATTAAATATTTCAAATAGACAACATGTAAAATAAAATTGAATAATAGACAGTAAAGATAATATGTTTGAATAATAACTAAAGTGTATAAAACTAAGATTTGTATTGCAACAAGAAATATTCAACTCATCAGTTATAAAAGCTCTAGAAAGGGTTGCATTTTATTTGACTTGTTTCTTATAAAATGATATAATATAAACGTATCGGAGGTAATATTATGAAAGAATTAAAAGGAACAAAAACTGAAAAAAATTTAATGGAAGCATTTGCTGGTGAAAGCCAAGCAAGAAACAAATATACATTCTATGCTTCTCAAGCCAAAAAAGATGGTTATGAACAAATTGCAGCCGTTTTCACAGAAACTGCAGATAATGAAAAAGAACATGCTAAAATGTGGTTTAAAGAACTTCATGGCGGAGCAGTGCCAACAACATTAGAAAATCTTTTAGATGCTGCAGCAGGCGAAAGAGGTGAATGGACCGAAATGTATAAAAGAATGGCACAAGAAGCTAGAGAAGAAGGCTTTGAAGCTATTGCAAGAAAATTTGAAGGCGTTGCAGAAATAGAAAAAAGACATGAAGAAAGATATAATAAACTTGTTGAACTTGTAAAAGAAAACAAAGTATTCAAAAAGACAGATAAAAAGATTTGGGTTTGTAGAAATTGCGGACATGTTTATGTAGGTAATGAACCACCAAAAGTTTGCCCAGTTTGTGCACATCCACAAGCATACTTTGAGATCTTATCAGAAGAATTTTAAGTTAAAAAAGCATATTGCTGAACACAATATGCTTTTTTATTTTTGTAAAAAATATAAAATAATTAAATTATCTTTAAAATTTATAGTTATTAAAACATAATAAAATATTGTTGATTCACGATATATAGAATCGTTTTAAAATTAAAACAAACTAAAAATATTTTAAATAATTTTGTAAAATATTGTAAACTTGCAAAATTTTTTATGACAATAATGTGTGAAGATTTATAACAATATTTCTTGTTTTGTACGAAAATAAATTAAAAATTTAATTACAAAACTTGACAAACAAATTAAAAGATGCTAGAATGATTTAGCATCAAAAATATGGAGAGTTACTCAAGAGGTCGAAGAGGCTCCCCTGCTAAGGGAGTAGGGTTGTAAAAGGCCGCGAGAGTTCGAATCTCTCACTCTCCGCCAAAAGATTGTCGTTTGAACTCAAACGGCAATTTTTTATTCTCATCGTCTGAAATTTCTACTTCTTTCTTGTAAATTGTTGTTTCATTATTGCCATTATTATTGTCATCATCATTATCATTTGGTCGGTTATATATTTCTTCGGCAGGATTTAAACTTGTATTGTAAACTATTGTAATTTTGTCGTCATAAAGTAATACTTTTAAAATAAAATTATTAAAGAACTCGTTTT
>CALVMX010000021.1 GCA_944349415.1 uncultured Clostridia bacterium | reverse complement strand
ATTTGTCTATTTTCCTTTTTATTTATAGCATCCGCAACAGTGGCAGGCGGAGTTTTGCTTTCTGGCTCAAGTTATTCTGTTCCAGTTTCAGAAAGTTCGGGAGAAGAAATTCAAGACAACGAGAATTTAACAAACGATAATAATAATGCGACATCAAACGCCACAGAACCATTAAATGACGGAAATTGGACGGGCAGCGGAAATTATGACACGACATTTGCGGGCGGGACTGGGACTGAGTCCGATCCTTATCTTGTATCAACAGCAAGACAACTTGCTGGTCTTGCTTATTGGACAAATATTTCAACTTCAACAACATATAATAGTTCAAGTGTTTACTATCGACAAACAGCAGATATCGACCTTTCAGCATACTGGTGGGATGCAATTGGAACAAGCACATCTTCCACATATTATTTTCAAGGACACTATGATGGTGACGGTCACACAGTCTCAGGTGTTTTCACATCGGCAAGCGGTTCTTATCAAGGACTTTTTGGCTATGTAAGAGGTGCATCTTCAACTAACAGAGCAGAAATCTCCAATGTTGGAGTGATAAATTCCAATATTCAAGGATATCAATATGTTGCTGGAATTGCAGGACGAGCACAATATACAAATATTACAAATTGTTATAACACAGGTTCAGTGACAGGAAGTGATAGGTATGTTGGCGGAGTTGTGGGATATAATAGGAATTCATCAACAGTAAGTAATTCATATAACACAGGAAATGTGACAAGCACATACACTGGGACGGAAGTATATCTAGGCGGAGTTGTGGGATATAATATTTATTCATCAACAGTAAGTAATTCATATAACACAGGAACAGTGACAGGAAGTTCTTATGATGTAGGCGGAGTTGTGGGATTTAGTTTTTCATCAACAGTAATTAATTCATATAACACAGGAACAGTGACAGGAAGTTCATCTGCAGGCGGAGTTGTGGGAAATAAGAATTCTTCATCAACAGTAAGTAATTGTTATTATGGTGGGAATTGCGCTTCAAGTATTGGAGGAATTAATGGTGCTGATGTAGACGGACAAGCGAAATATTTAGGCACTATTACGACAGATGCAAAAACAGAGTCTTGGTATGGTTCTTCTTCCACAGTGACTTGGAACAGTTCTTATCCATGGGATTTTACAGATACTTGGGGTATAACTCAGTATGCGAATGACGGATATCCATATCTTTTAGGTGTTGGGAATATTGCTCCGGATAATACAGATTATTTATGGACGGACAGTGCAGTGACGACACGTGACACTGATTTCGAGGGAAGTGGAACGAAAAGTGATCCATATTTGATTTCAAGTGCCGAAGAACTTGCCGGTCTTGCATATTTAACCAATATTTCCACATCAACAACATATAATGGTAGTGGAGTATATTATCGTCAAACAGCTGACATCGACGTTTCAGCATATTGGTGGGATGCTATTGGAACAAGCACATCTTCAACATATTGGTTCCGAGGGCATTATGATGGCGACGGTCACACAGTGTCTGGCATCTACACACAACCAGGCTCTAGCTCAACATATAATTATCAAGGACTTTTTGGATATGTTTACGGTGCATCTTCAACAAACAGAGCAGAAATCTCCAATGTTGGAGTAATAGATTCCAATATTCAAGGAAATGCTTATGTTGCTGGAATTGCAGGACGAGCACAATATACAAATATCACAAATTGCTGTAACACAAGCCCAGTGACAGGAAGTGGCAATAATGTTGGTGGAGTTGTGGGGTATAATTATTCTTCATCAACAGTAAGTAATTCATATAACACAGGTTCAGTGACAGGAAGTGGTCAATACGTCGGCGGAGTTGTGGGATATAATTATTTATCATCAACAGTAACAAATTCATATAATACAGGTTCAGTGACAGGAAGTTATAATTATGTTGGCGGAGTTGTGGGACGAAATGAATCATCATCAACAGTAGAAAATTCATATAACACAGGAGATGTAGTAAGTACTTACACTGGAACTTATGGATATGTTGGCGGAGTTGTGGGGCAAAATTCTTCATCAACAGTAAGTAATTCATATAACACAGGTTCAGTGACATCAAGTAGTTCTTATGTAGGCGGAGTTGTGGGGTATAATTATTCTTCATCAACAGTAAGTAATTCATATAACACAGGTTCAGTGACATCAAGTAGTTATTATGTAGGCGGAGTTGTGGGGTATAATTATTCTTCATCAACAGTAAGTAATTCATATAACACTGGAGATGTGACAAGCACATACTCTGGATCATATGCTTACACTGGTGGAGTTGTGGGATATAATTCATCATCAACAGTAAGTAATTCATATAACACAGGCTCAGTAACTGCAAGTTCTCAACGTGTTGGTGGAGTTGTGGGATATAATGCTAACTCATTAGCTAGAGTAAATAATACATATAACACAGGAAGTGTTTCAGGAACTTCATATATAGGTGGAGTTGTGGGACAAAACTATAATGGAGCGGATGTATATAACTCTTTTAACACAGGTTCAGTAACAGGAACGGCTTCAGCATATACTGGGGCTATTGTTGGATATAACTACTCTAATTCTGCAACAATTTCTAATTGCTACTGGGGAGTTAATTGCACACAAACTACGGCTTATGGAACAAATTCCGGAACAGTGTCGAATTGTTCTCGATTTGAAAATGACAGTGATCCGAAAACATATGTTTTCTTCCAAGATTCAACAAATTGGTATTCTTCTTATCCATGGGATTTTGAGACGGTTTGGGCTTTTGACGGAACAAATAACGGTTATCCTGTGCTTAGAGAAATGAAAACATTGAAAATTAACATCATTACTGCTGGAAGGGTGACTCCAAGTGTGGATATCACTACATCTGGTGGCGAGTTAAGTTCGGATAATATTCTTTCGACCACAACAAGTGAAAATGTGATTAATGTGACCTTTGAAAACACAAATCCAGATATGAATGTTTACATTGCTTTCAACGAAGAACCAACGGCGGAAAGTGCTTTAAACACTGCGACATATGCATGGGATTTAACAAATGGCGAAGTTTTGAATGTATATGTTTATCAACGAAGAGTTGTTACGTATCATTCTAGCGATAACCAAAGTGTTTCATATGAATATATTGGAAGTGAAAGTATAACCACGATCTCAAATCCGTTTGAAGTGGAAGAGGGCTATCACTTTACATACTGGAACACGACCTCTTCAGGAAGTGGGACAAACTATTCACAAAATGCTAATATTACCTCTTCGTTTAATTATGATTTAGACCTATACGCACAGTATAGCGGAACTGTCTATAATGTGGTCTTTAATCACGGAAATGGCACAAGCACGACCTACTATTTGAAATATGGAACGGGACTTTATGGAACAAATCCTGGTGACAATACGGCAAGTGATCCACTTGAAGTTATCGCACCAATAACACGAGACGGTTACACCTTCCATGGTTATTACACAGGTGAGAACGGAACAGGCGAGCAAATAATAGACGAAAACGGAAATGTTGTGGGAAGTCCTACATTCACACTTTCACCAACGACGATATATGCTTACTGGACGGTGAACGTTCCGGCATACTATGACTCAACGAATGGCTATTGGTATATTGAATACGGCAAGATGCCACAGACGAAGCTAGATGCAAGTGTTCAAGAAGATTTAATCATAATAAATGCACTTAACGGCGACAGCGTGTTGGATGATACTGACGGAGTAACTGCATCTTCCAACATTTACTATTTTGCTGGCAATATGCTGACGTCAAAAATATACAACGGGGAAGAATATTCTTACTTCTTGGGCAACTGGTATAAAGTTGAACCTATCAGGTGGGTGCTTAATACTGAAGCCTCATCATCACAGTCAGGATACATATCAACTGACACGCTCGCTGTTATGGAAAACGTGGTCTATGTCGGCAAGTATTCAACATCTTCTATAGGTTTAAATAATGGTTATTCCAACAGTGTTTTTGTTGAGGATTTCTACAATAATTTTAATATTAATGAAAGAAATTATTTAAATCAATTTACAGTCTCAGCTGAACAGTTTACTTCTCAAGGAACCACTTCTTCAACAATTTCAGATAGTTATATCTATCTTTCCTCTCAAGAAGAGATAGCAACTATTTGCGGCGGCACTGCAACAGAATTCTCTGATTTGGTTTTAGATTACTTATCTATTTTTGGTGAAGGAAACTATTACTTTGTTCGAGACTTAGGCTCTAACTTAAACAGTGTGACTTGCTACACTCAAGGTGGAGGCGAATTAAACCAAGCGCCAACCAGCACACTTGGTATGAGGTTTACTATTCAAGTGAATGAATTTGTATGCCTTGAATAATTTTATATTTGTTTTGAGAGTGACTTTAATTAGTCATTCTTTTTTTGCCGATATTATTGGTCATTTTTCAAAAAACAGTTTACAAATTTTCTTTTTTATGATATATTATTCATAGTTTTTAGGAGGCTTATTATGGTAGATAAGGAAAAATGTATTGGTTGTGGAACTTGCGTTGCTATTTGCCCTGTTGGTGCAATTTCTTTTGATAGTGACGGCAAGGCTCAAATTGATAAAGGAAAATGTATTCACTGTGGAGCTTGCCAAGCAAGTTGCCCTGTCAGTGCTATTGATTTAGACAAATAAAACAAGGTGGTTTATTATGGAAAATATTGCTTTTATTCAACTAACTGAAAGGAAAATCGAACTTAAAATCATCCAAAGTCGTGCTGGAAGATACAGAGTTTTGGAAGAGGTCGTAAACAATTATGATTTGACTCAAGATATCTCTAAAGACTGTCTTTTTTCTCCAAAATCTCGTGCAGATATTTTAAAAATTTTGAATATCTATCGCTTTACTGTTGAAACTTTTTCGGCAAGCAAAATGATAGCTTTTGCTTCTAACATTATTGTTAAAGCAAGAAATTATCGTGGACTTTTGGATGAAATTTACACTCACACAGGAATAAATTTTAATCTTGTTAATGACGAAGAGGTAATTAAGGACATTTATCAGTCTATTGTTACCAAAATTGACTGCTCTAAAGGGACTGGTGTTTATATTTCAGGTTATCACACCTATTTATTCAAATATAACAGAAGAAATGTTGCTGATTATGTGGTTTTACCTTATGGTTATATAAACCTTTCCTCCCAGTCAGATAATTTCGAAACACTTGTTCAACTTGTCAGAAAAGAACTGAAAGACAGCCCTATTGTGAATTCTTTCGAGGATGAAGTTTTGGTGGGAGCTGGTGTTCCTTTTGTCGATATTGCTAAAATTGCTAAAAAACTTGTTAGATTTCCGCTTGATATTGACAATAATTACCCTTTGACATCAAGCCAAGTAAATAAAGTGGTTGATTTTGTAAAAGATTTAGATGTTGACAAAATTAAAAAGGTCAAAGGTTTATCTTTTGAAGGTGCCGACAGTTTGAAAGGCGGGCTTGCTATTATTAAAGCATTGTTTGAAACTTTTACTGTGGAAGATTTGATCGTGAGTGATGCTACATGTATAGAGGGAAAAATTTTAGAAAATCTTGTCGGTTCTCCAGTTGAAAGATATAGCGACCTGCTTTTGAATAGCCTTGATAATTATTATGAATTTAAAAAAGAAGGACTTTCCATTAATCCTAGTGTTTACAATATGGCAGTGCTTCTTTTCAAACAACTTAAAGTGGTTCATAAACTTTCAAGAAATTATGTAAAACCTTTAAAAATTGCCGCATATATGTTTGATAGCGGAAAATTTATTGATTTTAGAAATTACGAAAAACATGGATATTATGCTATTTTAAATGCTAATATTGTTGGTGCATCGCAAAAAGAAATACTTCTTGCTGCTCTTAGTTGTATGTGTCAAGATTTAGACAATTTTAATCTTCCAGAAATTATGAAATACAAAGAACTTATTGATGATGAAGATGTTGATGCTATCAGAAAATTAGGCGTTCTTGTTAAACTAGCGGTTTATTTGAATGCATCAAGAAAAAATGTTATCTCTGACATAGTTTGCGACATTTTGGGAGATTCTATCATTATGAAAACTGTGGTTAGAAGCGATCCTTCGTTTGAAATTATGCAAAGTATGAAACTCTCAGATGATTTTAAGAAAACCTTTAAGAAAAGTTTACAAATTATTTAATTTTGGCAATTTCTGCTTGATTATCATAAAAGGAATATATGGCAAAAAGAAGTGGTGTTGGAAAAGTATTTACAATTATCGGCATTTTACTCTTAGCAATTTTGCTATGTTATTTCTCTATTGCAATTTATCTATATTTTGGAAACTCCAACAATATTTCTTCTAAGCTTAAAGTTTGGAATTTGATGTCAGACCAAAGTATTGGAGAACTTTATCTGGATGCTTCGTTCAGTATTTCAAATGGAGAAGATTCCTTTTACGGTGTCAATGTTCATGAAAATGGCTATGTTTTGACTATTGCAAGTAACGTTGAAGAAGATGAAACTTACACACTTTATCAAAAAAATGGGAAAGTGTATAGAGGCGAAGTTGTATTTTCGGATGCAGAATTAAATTTAGCACTTATCAAACTTTATAGTTTTGAAACAGAAAAGACTATTTCTTTACCTTTTGTTGCCATTGGTGATTTATATTCTTCCAGTTTAACTTTTAATTCCACTTACATTGCTGTTGGCGATCCTTTATTAGAAAACAACGTATCTACTATTAATGATTTGGAATTTTATACTTATGCTCATGCCAAAACTGAGCTCGTGGATGGCAAGGAAGTCGTTGAATATGTAAACACAAGTCCTTATTATTACTCCATAGAAAATTATTCTACTACTTCTCAAGGCGGAGTATTTAACAAAAAAGGCGAATTATTAGGGCTTGTTTATGACTACTCTATTAGCCCTATCAATACTAATAATGCGAATTATTTTGTTTTAGATGTAGATGTGATGAACTTTATTTTAGATGATGTTGTCAGCTCTACTTCATATGAAAATAATTTAGTAAGCTCAGTTGTCGGCTTTGATATGTATGAATTACAGTGTTATTTAGACTATCCGCTTACTTCTTCATCAGACTATATATATTTTAACGGTCAATGGATGCAAGTTCCAGAAAATGTCATGAATTTATATTATTCTGGCGTTGACGGGGTATATTTGACAGAAGATTTTGTTTATAATCAAGCAACTATACCAGCAAATTGCTTTATAACAAGCCTAAACTACAACCTTTTTTCTTATAATATATATACAAAAGCGGATTTATTATATATATTATACTCACTTGAGTCTGGCGATACACTGACATTAACTTATCAAAATTTTGTAACTTCGGAGATATCAAGAACGCGTATAACAGTCGAATAAGGAGGATATATGAAAAAATTTAAGTATGCCATTGAAATGGGCGGAGGTTTCACAAACATCTATGTTAAAGGACAAGGCTTGGCACTAAAAGAGCCTACTTTGGTTGCGGCAGAGCCAACTGAGGATGGTTACCGTGTTATCGCTTTGGGACAAGATGCTAAAAAACTTGTGGGAAAAACAAAAGATAACATTGAAATCTTCACACCATGTGTTTATGGAGAACATTCAAACTATGAATATAGTGTGGTGCTATTGAAGCACCTTCTTTCTAAAGTTAATTTTAAAGATTACGAAGATAACGTCCTCTTTTTGACGCCTTGCGGAATAACGGCACACGAAAAAGACAATATCTTAAAGGTTTGTGAGGCTGTCAATATGGGTCATGTGGAACTCATTCCAGCTGTTATTTGTTCATGTGTGGGCGAAGGACGTAAAATTGATGGCTCGACTGTGAATATGGTGGTTAATATTGGCGGTACATATACGGATATTGCGGTTATAAATATGTCCAACATTTTGAAAGGAGCGACAGTTTCTATCGGTGGAAAATCTATAGATGCTTCTATCGTAAATTACCTTGCCTACAAAGAAAATCTTGTTATCGGACTTCCAACTGCAGAAGCTCTCAAAAATGAAGTAGGAAGTTTATTCGAAAATGACACACTCAACATGGAAATAACTGGGGTTGATGCCAAAACTAAATCTCCTAAAAATGTCATTATGCATTCCTATGAACTTCGATATGCTATTGAACCATTTTATAACGAAATTTTAAGGGCGATAGATACCACAATAAACACTCTTGCACCAGAAGTTGTGGCTGATATTATCAATAATAAGATTTTGGTTTGTGGTGGCTGTGCCAAAATGCAGGGACTTGACAAATACTTTAGGCAAAATTTGAAATATCCTGTTCAAATTTCAGAAGATACGGACTATATCACCATTTTAGGAGCAGGGAAACTTCTTTCCGACTCACAACTCTTAAATGGAATATTAAAAAATTTATGAGGCTAAGCCTCATTTTTTATTTTTGTGAATTTTAACATGACATAAAAAGTCAAAAATTGCCAAAATCTGCCTAATCATAATTTTGATTATGTTTTTTTTCATTTTATAATAGTCAAGAGGTGATAAAATTTGGCAAGAAAAATTGTGGTTACAAGTGGTAAAGGTGGCGTCGGAAAAACGACTGTTTGTGCAAATCTTGGAGTATATTTATCCAGGCTCGGCTTTCGTGTTTGTATGATGGACGTCGACATTGGACTCAATAATCTTGACGTGGTTATGGGACTTGAAAAACAGGTAATTTTTGACATAACAGACGTGGTGAGTGGGAAATGCAGAGTGCGTCAAGCGCTTGTGCAAGATTTTTCTTATCCTTCTCTTTATCTTTTGCCGTCCTCGCATTCCTATTCTTCCAGCAAAATTACAGGCGAACATATTAAAAACATAACCGATATTATTGAACACTCTTTCGACTATATTCTTCTCGACTGTCCAGCAGGAGTTGAGGCGGGGTTTCATAGGGCGGTTTATCCGGCAGACGAGGCCGTTATTGTCGTTACACCTCATCTTTCAAGCCTTAGAGATGCGGATAAAGTGCTTTCCATTCTCTCATCTTACCATATTGAAAACAAATATCTTGTGATAAATCGTATGAGAGGAGATTTGTTACTTTCCGGCGAAATGCTCAACATTGAAAGTATTGTAAAGGCTATGAATATTCCTCTTATTGGAGTCATTCCAGAAGATGACGATGTTGGCAAAATGTCCTCAGATGGAAGGATTTTGACGGACACAGAAAGCGCTAGGGCGTTTACCCTTCTTTCTGAAAATATTCATAATGGAAGTAAAAAGATTTTTGACTGCACATATAAATATCGCGGAATTTTAGGCTATTTTAAGAGAAATATTAAAAAAAGAGTGTAACCAAAAGTCTTTTGGAAATTTTATAGATAAAGGAGACGAGTTATGGAAACTTTAAGGCTAGAAGAAATTTTGGTGAGAGATAAATTTGAAAATCTAAATGGCGTTTTAAAACTTTTGCAAGATGAAATTACACCTATTGCTAGAAATTATTTTGTTCTATCAGATGATATTGTGGTAAGATATAGAAAGAACAATGGGAAATATATCTTTTATGTGGAAATTGTGGCCGAACGAGTAAAGCCTTATGGTAAGCATTTGTGATTATCAAGAGTAAGCAAATTTTTTAATATAAATAAAAAGGACGGAATTTATTTTTTCCGTCTTTTAATTTCTTTATTTTTTACTATAACTGTTTTATAAACAATAAAGGGGTGACAACGTCACCTACATAAAATAAACCATTCCATAGCAACCAGGACCCACATGAGTGCCAACGACACAACCTATACTGTGGTATTCAATTTTGTCAGGGTTGACGTCTAATTGTTCATGATACTTATTCACAAAACTTTCAATATTTTTTGAATCTGCAGAGTAACCGAAGTAAATAGGATATGTTCTGTCGCGATTTTTAACACAGTCAAGCATAAATAAATTTGCTTGTTCGCCACGTTTTTTAGCGATATTAGTAACTTTACCTTCTTCCAAAGAAATTATTGGTTTAACACCTAAAACGGTGCCAAGAGCGGCAGCAACACCGCTTATTCTTCCACCTTGTTTAAGATATTTAAGGTCAGGAATTACGGCAACAAGTTTAATTTTTGTTTTTAATCTTTCAAGTTCATCTATAACTTCTTGAGGAGTGCGATTCTTTTCTTTTATAAATTTTACGATTTCCATAATAAGAGCACCTTCTGCAAAAGTGGTAACTTGAGAATCGCAAATATAGACATTTTTCATATTTAATGCTTCAACTGCATTTTTTGCTTGTGCAATTGTTCCTGCAAGGTTGGAAGAAATAACAATAGTAAGCACAAACCAATCCTCTTTGTTGCAAAATGGTGTTAAGGCTGTTTCAAATTTATATTGATTAGGTTGACTTGTCTTTGGAATTATGCCTGTTTCTTTCATTTTTGCATAAAATTCATCATTAGGTAATCCCTCAGGATAGAGTTCGCCGTTAAAATTAACTTCAATAGGGAGAATGGTAATATCATTTTCCTTAGCAAAATTTTCTGGCATATCTACAGATGCCTCTGTAACAATTTTATACTTCATATTTTTCCTTCCTTTTTAGCAAGCAAAAACTTTATATAAGAATGTAAAACATTCATTTATAGTGTAACAAAAATTTGTATTAGTTGGCAAGTAAAATAAATAAAATAGTTAAAACTTTTTTAATTATTTTATGATAAATTTTTAAAACAAAACAGTTTAGTCTATTAGTCAGTATTGATTAAATTGTCGAAAACATATTCATATATATTTGGAGCCTGTTGACGCCATTTTTTGCAACATTCTTCGGCACTTTGTCTTGTTGGAGCCTTTACTTTTATTTCAAAAAGGGGAGTAGTAATTAAACTTTCATATATTCGCATTGTTACAAGATAGGCGCCATCATCACTATCAGTGTATGAAGCATAATACTCTTGCGACATTTTAATATTCATACGATTGTTCTTAGAATATTCAGTGATTTCGTCTCTAAGTTCGTTTGGAATTCTCTCATAAAAGTAAGATAAACAATCACGTCCTTCAAAGGTGAGTGTGTATCGCATTTCACCTTCTTTACATTGAGTTTTGTAGATGAGTTTTGCTTCTGAAAGTTGATAAAGTAGGTCTAAACAGTCCATATAGTTTAACCAATTATTCTTAACCGCACATATTTCAATGATAGAGTTTTCAGTGAGAGGCATCTCCACTTTATCCATAACAAACAAAATTATCAACTTATTAGTTATCGCGTCGTAACTCATCTTTTTCCTCGTATAGATTTTATCACGATTAAAATAAAAAATCAATTATCTTTGTATTTTAATTTGATTTTTTTTAGATTTGTGATAAGATAGAAGAGTTAAGGGGGCTTTATGGAAAATTTTGATAGAGTTAAAGTGGAAAATTTTGTGCTAAGTTGTAATGATATGCTAAGCGGTAAATTTTTGGATATAAATAAAAAACTTGCAAGTGTTATGAATTCTATAACTCAAAGTGATGATATCTTGTCATTTTTGGCGGATGCAATCACTGATTACGACGAAGAGAACGGTTTTGAAAGCGCTTTTATGCTTGACCCAAAAACCAAAAATGGAAAAGTTGTCTTGCCTCAAAATGAAAAAGAAAGAGTGGCTCTCACTGTCACAATTTTTAATGATATACAAAGCGGAAAAATAAACACCACTCGCTTTTTAGAAACCTATTTTAAAGACGGTAGGTTGACGCCAACTCAAAATTTTCTAGAAAAAATTATAAAGCCTTTTAGGGATATCATATGTAAAAATTTTGGTGTTAAAGAAGACGTGACAGAAGAGGAAGTAAAAGAGCATATAAAAGAAGATGCTTCAAAACTGAGAGAAGAAAAAAAGATGGAAGAAGAAAAAGAGTTTGAAGAACAATATCCAGAAATTGAAAATTTTATTTTGGAAGTTAAAAAAACGGCAAGAGAAATTCTTTCAAGACTTAAATTTGAAAACAAGAAAAAGGATAACTTGGACGATTTAGAATTTGTTATCAACGCTCTAATTTCTGCTTGCGACAGCAAAAATCTTTTGGTCATCAATGGGCTTGTTATAAGCATTAATTATGTTTCGCATAAATTTAAAAATGTGCGATATCTTGTACGTGACCTAAATGATTTAATTTATGATTATTATGACTTTTTAGCAGAAAATTCACAAAAAAACGCAAAAATTCCTGAAAATTTTGAAAATTTAAGGGAAAATTCAGAAAATTTTGAAGAAGAATTTGAAAATGAAGATGAAGAAGAATAAATTGCAAGAATATCTTGCAATTTTTTAATTTCATATTTTTAGCATTTTAGGATTAAATATTTCATATCTTTTAGTATGAAAAAATTTCCTTTTTTGACTATTAGTTTTAAAAATCATTATGTAAATTTTCTTATCGTTCTTATGCTTTTGGTTGTTGCAAGTTGTGCTGTTTTGGGTGTCAATATGATTACCACTTCAAGTGTTATTAATGGTGTTTACTATAGCGGGAATGAAGATAGCAATAAAATTTCCTTAATGATAAATGTTTATTGGGGAACGGAATATCTTGATGGTATGTTAGAAATTTTGGACAAATATGACGTAAAAACTACCTTTTTTGTTGGCGGAACTTGGGCTGTTAAAGAGAGTGATATGCTAGAAAAAATTTATGAAAGCGGACATGAAATAGGAAATCATGGTTATTCTCATAAAGACCAAGATAAACTATCTCGTGAACAAAACCAAAAGGAAATTTTGATGACTCATAACATTGTTGACGAATTACTTGGCTTTGAAATGAATTTGTTTGCGCCACCAAGTGGGGCATATTCCAAAACAACTGTTGAGGTGGCAAGTGAACTTGGCTATCAAACTATCATGTGGACTCGTGACACGATAGATTGGCGAGATAAGGATGCTGACCTAATTTATTCGCGTGCAGTTAAAGATGCTAAAGGTGGAGATTTGGTTTTGATGCATCCGACTGAAAAAACTTTAGAAGCATTAGAGCGAATTATTTTAACCCTTCAAGAAAAGGGTTTAAAAATAACTACCGTTAGTGATAATTTAAGTGCAGAAGTTGAATAAAAAACACCTTAAAAACCAAAAAATTACAAAAAATTGACAAATTTTTCGATTTTTTACAACTTTTTCGTAATTTTTTCTTATTTTTTGTATTTTGTTATCTAGATTTTGTAAAAATGACCATTTATGTTTGATAAAATATTTTTTATTATTTTCAAATTTTAGGCGAAAAAATTTTGAAGATTAATATTTTAGTGTTATAATAATTAAGATTAAAGGAGATATATGGCAGTTTATAAACTAAATTCCAAAAAGAAAGATTCTAAAAATGTCAAAAAAATTGTAGGTTTCACTCTTATTGGCATATCTTCCGTTGCCTATCTTTTTTTGACAAGCATATGGGATGTTATGTTCAATTTTCTTCTTGGAGTTTTTGGAGTTTTTGCCTATCCGCTTTTTTTTGTTTTGTTTATTGTTGGACTTGCTCTTGTAAATAATCGAAAATATGTTATGAGCATGCGTTATCTTCTTTCTATGTGTTTTATGGTGTTTTTCGCGTTATGCATTATCCAACTTATTATTGTTGGGCCTCAAGGCGAATTAAATTTTTGGCAGTATTTAGGACAAAATTATACGCAAAAATGGACTGCTGGAGGAATTTTAACAGGAATCATTACCACTCCTCTTTTATTTGTTGCTAGACTTGCTGGAGCATATATCATTCTTGCACTTGCTTTCCTTTTGTGTTTGGCACTATTTTTAGACAGTTTAAACGTTTTTAGGAAAGTTGAAAAGAAATCGAAAACTATTGAAGTTAATGAAAAGAAAAAAGTGGTAAATCCACTTCCTTTGAAAGTAGAAAAACAGCAAGAAACTCTTGAGCCGAAAGAAGAGGTTAATGTTGTTTTAAATGGAAATTTGGCGGAAGAGAAAAAGGAGGAGAAAAGAGCATTAACTGCTCGAGAAATTTTAGGACTCGACAAAAAACGCAACACTGCATACGAATATATGCAAAAAACTGAAGTAAAAAAAGAGCCTAAGAAAGAATTTAAATCTCTTCGAGAGTTGATTTTGACTCCGCCGGAAATTAATTATGAAGAATATTTTAAGGATATGTCGAAAAAAGAGACACCATCAAAGGAAGAAGTTAAACAAAATGTGGAAGTTCTAAAGCAAGAAAAAATGGATTTGGAGACAACTCCAACTTTTCAAGTGCAAAGTAATTTTGGAAACTATCAAAGTCAAATTGAAATTAATGATGATGAATTTAAAAATGTCAATAATCCTTTTGTCCGTGATGAATATAAAGAAGAAAACAATGAAGAGAACTATGTCGAAGAAAATGAAAGTAATGAAGAAGATGATATTATTTCACAGGCTGACGATATAATTCGCTCTGCAGTCATGGAAGAAAAAGCGGAAAATCCAGAGGAATATGAAAATGCTCAAGAGATTACTGGGAATTTTGAACGCAATAGTTTTGGCTCGCGTGATAACTTTACTAGGCGAGATGATAATTTCGCACCTGAATTTCCAGATAGAAATGCGTCACGTCCGTTTATATCAAGACAACAAGAGGTGACAGAACCAGAAGAAGAGGAAGAAGATAACGAGCCTTATGAATACGATAAACCTTCTCTTGACTTTATTACAACAAAATCTGTCGACCTTTCCACTCTAAGTGATGACGTGGCTGAAAAAAGAGTGCTACTTGAAAACACTCTTGAAAATTTTGGCATTCCTGCCAAAGTTCGTAGTGTTGTGGTAGGACCTGCGGTAACTCGTTATGAACTTGAAATGCCTGCTGGTGTTCCTGTCACAAAAATAAAAAATCGCTCGGACGATATTGCTCTTTCACTCGCAACCGAAGGTGCTGTACGTATTGAAGCACCTGTGCCGGGGCGTAGTGTGGTCGGTGTGGAAGTGCCAAACAAAACTATCGCCACAGTCAGCCTTCGAGATATTCTTGAAAGCCGTGAATTTAGAGAAAGCCCATCGCCACTTACTTTTGCACTCGGAAAAGATATTGCCGGAAGTGTCATTGTGGCAAATATGCAAAAACTTACTCATCTTTTGGTGGCAGGCTCTACCGGTTCTGGTAAATCAGTTTGCTTAAACTCCATTATTTTGAGTATTATCTATAAATCTTCACCTGAGGATGTTAGAATTGTGCTTGTTGACCCTAAACGTGTGGAATTTACTTCATATAATGGGCTGCCTCACCTTATTATGCCAAATGTTATTTGCGACACTCAAAAGGCGATAAACACTTTAAATTGGGCAATAACTGAAATGGAACATCGTTTTGAACTTTTGGGCTTGGCTAGAGTTAAAAATATTGACGAATACAATATGACAGATGACGTAAAATCTGGAAAAGTCAAAAAGATGCCTTTTATCGTCATTATTGTGGACGAACTTGCCGACCTTATGATGACAGGTAAAAAGGAGGTGGAAGAAAAGATTATTCGTCTTGCACAAAAATCTCGTGCTGCTGGCATACACCTTATTCTTGCCACTCAAAGACCGTCTGCTGACGTTATTACCGGTCTTATCAAATCTAACATTCCTTCTCGAATTGCTTTTGCAGTGACAAGCGGAATTGATAGTTCTATCATTTTGGATAGAGTGGGGGCGGAAAAACTGCTCGGTAAAGGTGATATGCTTTATTATCCTATTGGGGCTCAAGACCCTAAACGTGTGCAGGGATGTTTCATAACAACAAATGAAACAAACAATATTGTCGACTATGTAAGAGAAAACAATAAGCCTATTTTTGATAAGAAAATCGAAGAACAAATTGATAATCCAAACAAAAATAATATCGGAGGAATTCAAGTTAATAATGAACTTGATGAACTTTTCCCACTTGCTCTCAAAACTGTTATTGAGTGCGGGCAAGCGTCAACAACGATGCTTAGACGCCGTTTCGCCATTGGTTTTCCAAGGGCTTCAAGAATTATCGACCAAATGGAAGAACTTGGTTACATTTCTCAAAGTGACGGTCCAAAAGGACGACAAGTTTATGTCACTATGGACGAATTTAGAGAAATTTATGGCGACCAATATGATTAAAATTTGCGTTTTTTGTTGCAGTTTTTAGAATATTTATTTCATAATATTTTTAGGAAAAGGTGTTTATGGAACTAAAAGATAAAAAAATTTCAGCAATTTCTCTTGGTTGCGATAAAAATCGTGTCGATTTAGAAAAAATGCTGTTTAGACTTTCAGATTATGGATTTAAAATAGTGGAAAATGTTGAAGATGCTGACATTGTCATTGTCAACACCTGTGCTTTTATTGAGCCTGCGAGAAAAGAGGCTGTTGATAACATTTTTGATATGTTGTTGCTTAAAGAGCAAGGAAAACTTGAAAAAGTTATAGTTTCTGGTTGCTTGCCACAAAGATATTTGAAAGAACTAGAGGAAGAGATCAAAGAAGTTGACGCTTTTTTGACTCTTGAAAATAATGAAAAAATATGCGAAATTGTGGAGAAACTTTATGATAAACCAATTTCAAAGCAAAAAAAGAATAAGGGAAGAATTTTGACAAATCATTCCTCTTATGCCTATTTAAAAATTGCAGAAGGGTGCAGTAATGGTTGTTCTTTCTGCACTATTCCTCGCATTAAAGGTAGCTACCGCAGTTTCCCTATCGAAGATATTGTGGACGAGGCCAAAGATATTGCAAGTAAAGGCGTCAAAGAACTTATCTTGGTCGCTCAAGACGTTTCAAGATATGGCGAAGATTTATATAAAGAAAATAGACTCATTCCTTTACTTCAAAAACTTGTAAAAATTAAGGGTATTGAGTGGATTAGGCTTCACTATATCTATCCAGAAAAAATCACAAAAGAACTTTTAGATTACATATATAAAGAGCCTAAAATTTGCAATTATATAGATATTCCTCTTCAGCATATTGACGATAAGATTTTGAAAAGTATGCGTAGGCGACTTGATGAAAAGGGGACAAGAGAACTTGTATCTTTAATTAAGTCAAATTATCCTGAGGTTCACATTCGCTCCACTTTTATTGTCGGCTATCCAGGAGAAACGCGAGCGGATTTTAAAAAGTTATGTGATTTCTTGAGAGAGGCTAAATTTGATTTTGCTGGATTTTTTCCATACTTTAGAGAGGAAAACACCGCAAGTTACTATATGAATAAACAAGTGAGTGAACGCACTAAAAAAGCAAGATACAAAAAGGTGCAAAAGATTCAACATGAAATCGTTTTTGAAAAAGCAAAAGAGATGCTTGGAAAAGAATTTAAGGTTTTAGTGGACAGTTTCAATTCTTCGACAGGAAATTTCATAGGACACACCGAATTTTTCTCTCCAACAGTTGACTTTGGCGTGGAAATTATCTATAATGAAAAAATAGAAGTTGGAACATTTGTTAATGTGAAATTTATTTCATTTGACGGCGAAAACTTTAAAGGAGAATTAGTATGAATTTACCAAATAGAATAACAATATGTAGACTTTTGCTTATTCCTATCTTTGTTTTTTTCTATCTTGCAACCTTTATTCCTTATGGAAAACTTGTAGCAATGCTTATCTTTATGCTAGCAAGTTTCACAGACTTTCTTGACGGACATATAGCAAGAAAAAGAAATTTGGTGACCACTTTAGGCAAGTTTTTGGATCCACTTGCTGATAAACTTTTGGTTATGAGTGGATTTTTGCTTATTGCCTCATATCCGGTTTTTGCTGCAGGTAGTTCTAATGTTGCTGAGCCAATTTTGATGCCAACTTATGTTGGAATTGTGGCTGTTATAATAATTTTAGCAAGAGAATTTATTGTGACAGGTTTCCGTGCTCAAGCGGCTGCAAAAAATGTGGTGCTTGCTGCTGATATGTATGGAAAAGTTAAGGCGGTTTTTCAATTTATCACAATAATTTACTATATGCTTTATGCTTTTCTTGTGGAAGAATTTTACTCTTCCATTCAAGGTGTGGCAAACACTGTGCTATCGCTTGTTGGTTACGTTCTTCTTGCCATAACAGTGATTATGACCATTGTTTCGGGTTGCAACTATCTTATCAAAAATAAAGCCGTTTTTAAAGATGACGAAAACGACAAAAAGAAATTAAATAAAAGTGAAACGAATGAAGATAATAAAAACGAAAAAGTGGAAGTTGTTGTTGAAGAACCAAAGGAATAGATAAAAACTTAATTATTTTTGTGTTTAGTAAAAAAAATTTATGGCTTATCAAAAAATAGAGATTTGATATCTCTATTTTTCTTTATCTTTATTTTTATTTTTTAACAAAAGATTATCTTTTAAGTCCTTAAATTTTGGTGGTAAAAATATATTTGTTAAAGATTTGTTGTTCTTCAAGAAATTATCTCTAATAGTTTGAACGTTAGGAAGATTAAGTTCGGTTAAAGAGTTGTTTTTATACAAGAAATTATCTCCAATAGTTTGAACGTTAGGAAGATTAAGTTCAGTTAAGGATTCGTTGGCAAACAAGAAATAATCTCCAATAGTTTTAACATTAGAAAGATTAAGTTTAGTTAAAGAGTTGTTGAAATGCAAGAAATAAT
>CALVMX010000020.1 GCA_944349415.1 uncultured Clostridia bacterium | reverse complement strand
CTTTCAAAACTCTCATTTGTGATTTTGGATAAAATGCTCATAAGATTGGAAATTCCGGGTTGATTTTCTTCATCAAAGTGAATAGTTCCTAAACTATCTGTTTTTGCACTCATAATCTTCTTTTTGACAGTTTCAACATTATCCATAAGAAAGATTGTGCCTTTGTTGTCACCGTTGTCGGATTTGTTCATTTTTTCAAGTGGATTTTGCAAATTTAAAATCTTGTTTCCAATAGGCGCAATATAGACATCTGGCATAAGAAAAGTTTTGCCATAACGCTTATTAAATCTTTCCGCTAAATCACGAGTAAGTTCAACGTGTTGCTGTTGGTCTTTTTCGACCGGTACAATACTTGTGTTGTAAAGCAAAATATCTGCGACCATAAGAGGTGGATAAACAAAAAGTTTTAATAGCAATAAAAAAATTGTATGAGGAGAGCAACTCATACAACTTTTTAAAAATACTAAAGTTAAATTACGCCTCTGTCACAACGTATGTTGTCAAATCACCTTCCATAGTTAAAGTTGAAATATATCCTTCTTTAACAAAGTTTGTGGAAAGGTCATCACTTTCAGCGGCGTTTTTTGATGGATCAAAATTCTCAAAAGTTCCACCTGTCACAACAATGCTTCCTGTTCCATTTTCATAGCACTCATCTCGTAAATTCAAAGTGAACTGAAAGTCCTTTGTTGGATTGAGTTGTTGAATAGAATATCTTCCGCCTTCAATTTCAGCAGAACCATCTAACACATACACAACGCTTATATTTCCAACATATGTGCCGTCTTCAATAACAAGATGTCCACCACCAGAAACATCAAATGCATAACAGTCATTCTCTTTTGCGCGAATTGTTCCGTTACCTTTAACGGTCAAATCCCCACCGGCTTCAACTGCAATGATAGAAAGAGTGCTAACCCCCTCTTCTCCTGACTGAACTTCATGCCAAATATCTTTTTCATTTGAAAGAGTTTTACCATTCATATCAAGCACAACATCTCTTGAAACAACCAAACCGCCTTCAACATTGATGTCGTTCTCAAGTCTAACGATGTCGCAATTTCCAGCAAGGGCGTCAACAAGTTCCTGATATGTAGAAACATTCTCAGTCTTTGAACCACCGCAGGCAGTTGCTAAGAACATGAATGCAACAAGCATAACAGAAACAGCAATCACCGCCCAAATTTTTCTAGATTTTGTTTTTTGCATTTTAACCTCCTTAAATTCACTCTCACAGCCATTATAAAACGGGGGGGGGAATTTGTCAACTAAATTTCAAAACTTACCACATTTTCTTTATTTATTATCGATATATTTTCAAAAATTATGTTTTTAATTTATCATGATTTAAATATTGCCTTTAAGATGATACCAAAAATAAAACTGACTGTAGCAAGAAATATTGAGCGAAGGACTAGTATACCTAGCGTCTTTTTTTGATTTTTCACATCGGTGAGATATGTCTGCCCACACTTTTTTAATGTCACACAGTTATATACCGCTTCTTTAAGTTTTTGTGGATTTTGCGGACTTGTGATTGCGTGCAAATCCGCAATAAATATATAACTTTTGTATGTGTCTTGTCTATCAACAAAATTTTTGATTGCTCCTAAATAATTTCCAAGAGTTATATTTCCGCTTGGTCTAACTCCTGTGAGCATTACTTTTTCTTTCATAATATAATCTCCTTTTTTTGATATTAAAAATCCCGTTGATTGTTTTCCTACAAAACATACCAACGGGAAATTTAAAGATTATATTTGAAAACATCTAATCCATTTATATGTTTTGTGACGCAAAGACAAGCATTCACAAAACATTTTGCGAACGCTTTTATTTTTTGCGCCACCAAATAAATGAACTAAACATATTTACTCCTTTTGATTAAGATATTTTTATTATATCCAAATTATCTCAAAAAGTCAATATTTTTCAAAATCAATTTTCTCTTTTGTGGAGTTTTGTCTATCTTCAAAGTCAAAAAGGTTGCTTTTAAATTGTTAAGATTTAGTTTTATAATATTCGCTTGTTGGTATGTCCATAACATAAGCAAGGGTATTATCAGTTTTTATTTCAATTGCATTATAAGTTGGAGCTTCAACATATTTGCAATTTTTTGCATTTTGATATTTGTTTTTAAATTTATCAAAATCATTTACAATAAAATCACCTGCACCAAGCCAAGGCAATCTTGTTTCATCAAATTTACGGATTTTCAACAATTCAATGTTCCCAAGTTCAGTTGATATTGGTTTATTTAAACGATATGTTGTTCCTCTTTCGTTTTTCTCAATGATGTTGCCTATTTTAATTGCTTCATCATTTAAAAGCACTCTATCTTCTTCACTTCTTGGGAAAATATCCACATAATCCATACACTTTATTTCTGGGAAAGATTTAATGTCATTTTTGCACAAGTCGGCAATTTTGTGAATTATAGTTTCAATATGATTAGATTTAGTATCTCTTTCTTCAAAACTTATAGGTTGTCTCCAATTTTCACCGAAAAGAACTTGCATTATATTTTCGTATTTATCTTTAAAAGTTTCTTTTGTTTTGTCACTTAAATCATCAAAATCTTTTTGAAAGCCTTGAATGAACACACCCATATCATTTAAAGTCATTTTGCCCATAGTAAAAGACTTGAAGAAAATCATTGGAATATTGTCAAAGTGGGCAAGAATATCGGCATCGCAAACGCATAATTCTTCTATATTTTCTGCATTTTTCGAGCTTCTGTGGTGCAAAACACAATTTACAACTCTTTCTCTTTTATCTTGTGAATATTTTAAGTTAGTTAGGATTTCCTCAGCAATTTTTGCTCCATTTGTATGGTGGTCTGCTTTTGTTCCAACATTAGAAACAAGGGCAAAATCGTGCAATAATGCTCCAAGTTCTACTATTTCCTTATCAGCACCATAGACACTTGCAAGTTTTAATGCTTCATCAACTACAAATTTGATATGATTATTCCAAAAATCATAACTATCAACTTTTTCAATATAATCTTGATTTCTTCTTAATAATTCATTTTTAACTTGTTCAATAATGCTCATTCCTTACTCCAAAATATAAAATGATAAAAATCTTTTATTTTTAACCTTTTTCGTGGATAGTTGTTTCTCTTTCATCAATTAAACTTTGTGCGCTATTATAAATTTTTGTCGTTTCAGGTTTAAAATAATATCCGTATCTATCATCTGTTTTTGTTGAGTTTAAATATACCACACCTTTTTCAGCGTCAGTATATGAACAAAAACATATATCTGTAGGGTATTCCTGCACTATGCCTTCTACAAGCGCGTTAACCCAAACTCTAAACACATTTATTTCTCTTACATCTTTCATTTTTCTTTTCTCCTTTTAAGCTTTAAATCTTTCTTGAATTTTTTTATAGTCAATTTCTCGACTTTTTGGTATCTCTCGCCACATATTTGGATTTTTATCTCGTGGCTCTGGGGTGCAATTTTCCATTTCTCTAAAAAGAACATCATAGACTTCATCATAGTCAGCCTGCAAGAGAATTGGCGGTTCTTCTATGCCAGTCTCGGCAATTTTCTCTTTAAAGTGTTCGTGCAATCTTTTATACATCAAATGGTAGTTGCCAGAATCTGGATTTGATTGATTTAAGATTTTAATCTGTGGCAATGTAAAACATTCCTGCACGGCATCAAAAATCTTGTCATAGAAGATTTCCATATTTTCTTCTTTGTCTAACAAATCCAAAACTTCTCCGGTTATTCCCTGTGGATAAAAATCACGCAATATATTTAAGGCTTCGTCTGCCACACTGTTGGTCAAATCAATAAGTTGTGTGGCTATAACTTGCTTTCCGTATAATTCTTCGGCTTCTGTTCTTTTCATATCTTCTCCTTTTTGTTTGTATCTTCCAAACATCTTTCTGTCAGTGTTAATTTTTTATTTTTGCAATCAAGTTCGCACTCTATTCCATAGGGAATTATTGTTATTGGACTTGCGTGACCAAAGTTGACATTGTATAAAATAGGTAGGTCTGGTCGCAATTTTCCAATCACTCTTTTTAACACTTCTTTGTATTCTTCATAATATTTTTCTTCTTGTGGCTTTCCAACAATCATTCCATTTATATTTTCTATTATACCATAATCCGCCAAAGTCAAAAGCATTTTTTCAAAACACTCTGGGGTAGGCTTAACTTCGGCTGTTTCAATAAACAAAATCTTATCTTTCCATTCTTCTTTTGACGGAAAAATTTGATATTTGTCGGCGAAAACTTTTGTGTTTGCACCTAAATTATGGTCGCCATCATACCAATCATCTTCAAAATACCCAAGCATTGAAGAAATCATTTCCAAGTTCCCGCCCAAAAGTTTGCCTTTCACAATGCCTTTTCCTTGCAAAAGTTCGTATCCTTTTGTGTCTTTCCTCAATCTTTTCGTCTTATTGATATTCTTTTCGTCCCAAGGAATAAAGTCATCACACCAATATTCACTTGGTTTAATCTCATAATTTTCACTATTCCCAAAAAGTATATCCAAAATTGCCTTTTTCTCATAGTCAAACATCTTGCCATACTCACCAAAATTGCACATAATATTTGGTCCGTAAAAAGACACAACTCCCGCTTTGTATAACATAAAATGATTTGTTGTTGAGTCCGAAAAGCCCATAAAAATTTTAGGGTTATTTTTAATAACATCAAAATCAATATAAGGGAGCAGGCGATAAGTTTCTTCTCCACCGATTGCACAAATTATTGCCTTTATTGACTTATCTTTAAAGGCGTCCATCATATCTTTTGCTCTCGCTTCAGGGTGCTCAAATAAATAGGTTGAACCTTTTAAAGCATTTGGCATAGCAACAACTTGCAGTCCAAATTCTTCTTCGAGCCTTTTCTTCCCTAAATAGTATTTATGAATAAACTGCTTATCGCCAATCATTCCACTCGACAAACTGACAATTGCAACTTTATCGCCTTTCTTTAATCTTTCTGGTTTAATCATATTTTTGTTCCTTTTATCTGCACAAAAAATCTTCGTTTGTGTACACAATTTTCTTCTCGTGTCCATCATAAATTTCCGCTGGCTTTGGTCCGATGATTTTTGCTTGATTACCATTTATCCATAGACTTGTTTCTTCTGGCAAGCAAATCAATTTAAAACCCTGTTTGAGCAATTTTTCACTCTTTTTTGCGTGTTCTCTTGTTGCTCTGGCAATTTTTTATAGTGCGGAAGAATACTATAACCATTCAGCATATTAAAGCCCTTTGTATCCTTCAAACCAACCAAATTCTCATCGCCGCAAGACTTAATTTCAAGTTCATCTTTAAGGCAAGTGTCAATACATTCGCTGAAAATAAGAGAACCTGCACTTGAACCTATAACCAAACCGCCATTTTTGATATATTCTTTCAAATTCTCAAATGCTGGCGTTTCTTTTAAATATTTTAATAGTTTATATGTGTTTCCACCGCCAATGAAAACACCGCTAACATTCTTTAATTTTTCTTTTGTGATTTGTTTAGCGTCGGTAATAAGTTCAACATCGGTTATGCCATAAGGTGCCATTTCGCTTCTAAACCAATGTATACATTCTCCACAAGGGCCGTTGTTCCAAGCAAGTGGGATATACATAACCCTTCCGCCGTTCACTTCCTTTGCAAAAAGTTCATAACTTTCCTTTACACCTTCGCCACTTCCACCACCATTTAAAATCAATCTCATAATTTTTTCTCCTTTTAATTTATTTTTATTGATTTGTTTTATTTTACCATTTTCTAAAAGATAAGCTTCGCCAAAAATTTCGATTTTATCTTCTTGCTGAATAATATAACTTCTATCTGGCAAGGCTATCATAGGGATTTTTTTGCTATCTGGAAGCAATATATCTTCTAACATTCTAATTTTGTCACTAAACACTTTCTTTTCAAAAAGTTTATAATGTGGAATGATGTTTATGTTAGTCAAACCCAAACCATTAAGTATCCTTTTAAATGATTTGTCTTTGTGTTCACCTTCAACCTCTGGTATGCAATAAACTTTTTTCGCCATATTCATCGCACCACCACTGGCACCAATAATAACACCATTGTAATCTTTTAAAAATTCTTTAAGATTGAGTTCGTTGATGAATTTATTTGCAGTTGGCAGGTGTCCACCAAGCAAGTTAACACAATCGGCTCGAGATATATATTCCGCTATATGTTCTTTATTTGAGTTGTCTACATATATGTATTCATCAAACGGAATACCAGACATTTCAAAACTTTGTCGTGTTATTGTATTTGGGTCACCATATCTTTTTTTATTTGGATTGCCAGTAATGATAACCATACACTTTCTACTCGTTAAACATTTTTTTAAATTGTCTAAAAAGCCATTATCGTTGTCTATGATTCTTGCTTTTCTATTGCCTTGTGCGTCCGTTTCATAAGTAGTAAAACTTGATGATAGAATAAGTGTTTTCATCTTATTTCTCCTTTTAACACTGCATTTTGTGTCATTTTCATAAGTTAGATATTTCTCTTTATTCAATTCCATTTTAATATGAGTGTTTGTTTGTTCGATTTCTTCAAAACCAAGTTTAAAATATAGATTTTTAACAGGATTTGTTTTAAAGCATTGAATATAAATTTCGTTTTTTAAATGCTCTTTTATGGCATTTTTCAAAATTTCTGTTCCAACACCTTTGCCTTGATATTCAGGTTTGATGATGATGTTTACAATTTCGTATTCGTTTCCGCACAATTTATCATCAAAATATCCAACATCTTTCCCATCAAAAACAATAATTTTAATTCTATCTCTTTGATTTTTAATGTAATTGTTAAAAAATTCGTGTTGTTTTTCATCATCCCACAAACCCCAAAAATATTTAACATATTCTTGATAAGCCTGCTTTTTCAAATCATAAATAAGATTGTAATCGTTATCATTATAATTTCTAAATGTGTATTTCATAATAATTCTCCTTTTATTTTATCAAAATTTTATTTTTAAGCATAGCATTTAACAAAAAAAGCACCAATTTTTTTGCGATTGGTGCTTGTATTTTTGCTATCTGTTCATATATCCTTACTATTTTTTTCTAATCTATGTTTTGTCCTATCTATCTAGTAGATTTCTTTTAATAGATTTTTTGATATATATTTAGACAATAATATTGGCACCAATGCAAAAATAATATCCGCAACCAAACGCTGATACTTCGAGATTTTTAATTTGCATAGGTGTCAAATTTCTCATTATTGCTCCTTTATTAACCAAAGTATAGCATAAATAAAATCAAATTGCAATAGGTAAATGATAAATATTTACAAAAAAATTAAAAACAGACAAATAAGGACTAAATTATTAAATATAGTTTTAGGCAGTTTTAAATAGACAAATTTGCATCAAAAAAGCACATTTGATGTCAACTGATGTCAATCAACCAAAAATGTTTGACATCAATTTTGTTTTTAAAGTGTCTAAATCTCTTTATTTATAATGCTTATATAAATCAACTTTCACACCATAATAAAAACATACACTTTTCTGATAAGGTGGGGGTCGGTGGTTCGAGTCCACTCAAGCCAACCAGCCTAAAAGTCCCTATTTAGGGACTTTTCTTTAGGAACGCAAGGATAACAAGATGTTATCCTTTTTTTTAAATAACTTTTTAAAATCGCCAAAACCATCAAAAGGTTGTATAAATTTTTAAAAAGGGTGTATAAAAATTGACACTTTTTGACTTTATTTTATTAACTTTTAAAAATCGCAATTTCCTAACTTAAACTAACTAAAAACTAGCAAAAAGGGTGTAAAAGGTTGTATAAATTTTTGCAATAAAAAAACTACTTAGTTCATTTACTAAGTAAAAGAAAACGGTTATCATTTTCGATAACCGCCTTTGTGTTTATTTATTAGTGTATGTTGCATTGTCATCATTACGAGATTGATGATTTTGGTTTAGTATATATTCAAGTGCAATTTTTAATTCGCCAAACTTGCGGGTCTTTACAATGGTTTCAGTTTCATCTGTAAATACAAGTCTAACCCTAGCAAAAGAATTTAACTTATCAATGATTTCATAGGAAACAAACTCTGTTCCATATCATCTTTTCTTACACAAGGGCCATTGTAACCACAAGCCACACAACCACCGCAAACACCAACGTTTGCATGTGCTACGTCAAACATAACAACTTGGTGGTCGGCTTCGAGCGTACCTTTTTCAAATTCTTTTGCAATTAAATTTGTTGAGCCATTTTTGTTTGGGCTTCCAATTAAAACAACAATTTTCATAATTTCTCTTTTTGAAAATTATAAAACATGAAGTTTACTTTAGGTCAAGCAAATTAAAATTGTTTTAAGAAAATATAAAAAATATTTTATTTTACAGCTCCTAACAAATTTTTATCTATTAAAAAAATATTTTTTAATTAATTTTTAATTTTATTTATATTTTTTCTTTATTTTGTTGGTGAGTTTTTAAAAATATGTTAATATATAGTAACTAAAGTTTTGAGGCTATTATTAAATTAACATATTTTCTTTTTTTGCTAGATAATTTAAAAAAATTAAAGTGGTGAGATATGGAAAAAAAGTTAAGAAAAAGCGGAATATTGATGCATATAACTTCTCTGCCAAACAAATACGGCTGGGGTAAGTTTTCGAAAGAGGCATTTGAATTTGTTGATTTTTTGAAAAGTGGAAATTTCACAGTTTGGGAAGTTTTGCCTTTTTCGCCGACTTTGTATGGCAATTCTCCATACAGCACCTATTCTTCCTTTGCCATAAATCAGAACTTTTTAGATTTAACCGAATTTTTGACTGAAGAAGAAATTAAAAGTTTTTGTTTGGATAAATGCAGGAGTTTAAGTGATTACACAAAAAATATGGAAAGAGCACTTCAACTTGTCTGCAAGAAAGTTCGCGATAATTTTAACCTAGAAAAGTTTATCAAAGAAAACAGTTTTTGGATAAAAGATTATGCCCTTTTTGTTGTATTGAAAAAGAAATTTAATTGTCCGTGGTATGAATTTTCTGAAGAGTTAAAAAATCGAAATAAGTCCTCTTTGCAAAAATTTTATTTTGAGAATAAAGAGGAAATAGAGAATGTTATTTTAATCCAGTTTTTATTACATAGCCAATGGCAGAAGATAAAAGATTATACCAAACAAAATGGAATTGAAATTTTTGGAGATGTTCCGTTTTATGTCGAACTTGACAGCGCTGATGTTTGGGCAAATCCAAACTGTTGGGAACTTGAAAACGGCAAACCGAAACTCGTGGCAGGCGTTCCGCCAGACTATTTCAACAGTGAAGGGCAACTTTGGGGATATCCAATTTATAATTATGAGAATTTAGAAAAGGAAAATTTTAAATATTTTATCAAAAAATTTCAAAAACTTTCCGAGTTATTTGACATAATAAGAATTGACCATTTTATAGGTTTTAGTAGGTATTATTCCATTCCAGCAAAAAGCAAAACGGCAAAAAATGGCAAATGGAACAAAGGTGCTGGCGAGAAGTTATTAAATTTAATCATTAAAAATTGTAAGAGTCAAATCGTAGCTGAAGATTTAGGAACGGTCACCGAGGAAGTTAAGGAACTTAAGGACAAGTTTTCCATTCCAGGAGTTAAAGTTTTGCAATTTGCTTTTGACTATGAAGGCGACAACGCCTATCAGCCTCATAACTATGAAAAAAATTGTGTGGCATACATAGGAACTCATGACAACAACACTTTTGTGGGACTTCTTAATGAAGGAGACTGGGACAAAATCAATAGATTCAAAAGATATTTCCAAATGCCACTTGAACAAGGCAATGATGTTGTGGTGGATAATGCAATTTTGTCTTTATACCGAAGTAGTGCGAACGTTGTCATTATCACAATGCAAGATTTGTTAAAATTGGGCGCGGAAGCACGTATGAACACACCAGGAGTGCCTGAAGGAAACTGGACGTGGCAATTACATGGGAAATTAGATCCAAATTTATGCTGGAGATACAGAGAACTTTCTTATTTATATGCAAGGTAAACTTATAAGGAACTAATTAAGGAGTGAAAATGAAAAAAAAGAATGAAAAAGAATTATATCTATTTCATCAAGGAACGTATTATTGTGCCTATGAATTTTTAGGCGCTCATCCTTGCACGCAAAATAAGAAAAAAGGATACGTTTTCAGAACTTGGGCACCGAACGCAAAGGCTATAAATGTGCTTGGCGACTTTAACAGTTGGGACAACAGAAAAAATCCTATGAAAAAGATAAGCGACCAAGGCGTTTGGGAAGCGTTTATTGAAGGAGTGAAAGAGTTTCAAAAATATAAATTTGAAATCGTGGACCAAAAAGGTTATGCTAGACTCAAAGCGGATCCTTATGGTTTTATGCAAGAGACCAACGGAAGAACAGCATCCATAATTTATGATATTGAAGGTTACGAGTGGAAAGACTCTGCTTTTTTAGAATATAGGGCAAAGAAAAACAATTATGAAAGCCCAATGAACATATATGAAGTAAATTTTGGCTCTTGGAAAAAACAAAGCGACTGCTCATATTATACATATAAAATGCTGGCCGACGAACTTATTCCATACGTTGTCAAAATGGGCTTTACTCATATTGAAATAATGCCAATAACAGAATATCCTTTTGACGGTTCATGGGGATATCAAGTCACTGGCTATTTTGCTCCAACTTCTCGCTTTGGAGAACCAAAAGATTTTATGTATTTTATCGACAAATGTCATCAAAATGGTATTCAAGTGATTTTAGACTGGGTGCCTGCTCATTTTCCAAAAGATGATTATGGACTTATTGAGTTTGACGGAACCTGCCTATATGAAAATCAGGGCTGGGACAGAAAAGAACATAAGACTTGGGGGACAAGACGTTTCGACTACGGCCGAAATGAAGTGGAATGTTTTTTGATTTCAAGTGCGATGTTTTTTATAAAAAAATATCACATCGACGGGCTTAGAGTGGACGCGGTGGCATCAATGCTATACTTAGATTATGACAAAAAACCAGATGAATGGCTACCAAATCAAAATGGTGACAACAAAAATTTGGAGGCAATAGCATTTTTGCAGAGGCTGAATGAAGTTTTGTTTAAAGAATATCCAAACATCCTCATGATAGCAGAAGAAAGCACTGCTTGGCCACTTGTGACGAAACCTACAAGTATTGGAGGGCTGGGATTCAATTTCAAGTGGAACATTGGTTGGATGAATGACTCGTTGGAGTATATGAAAACAGACCCCTATTTTCGAAAGTCGATACATAACAAACTCACATTTTCTATGTTTTATGCTTTTAGCGAAAATTTTATCTTGCCTATTTCACATGATGAAGTGGTGCATGGGAAATGTTCTTTGTTGAATAAAATGTTTGGCTCATATTATGAGAAATTTCCAGCGATGAGAGCGTATTTAGCATATATGTTTGCTCATCCTGGCAAGAAACTTATGTTTATGGGAACTGAATTTGCTCAATTTAAAGAATGGGATTATCAGGCTGGAATTGATTTTTGTCTACTAGATTTTGAGACTCACAACAATATGTTTAAATTTACAAAAGCACTAAATTTGTTCTATCTAGACAGTCCAGAACTTTTTGAGGATGATTTTTCTTGGGACGGCTTTGAGTGGCTAGTTGCTGACGATAACAACCAAAACGTGTTGGTCTTTAGTAGAAAAGACAAAGGTGGAGGCGAACTCATTTTTGCGGTTAACTTTTCGCCAAATGACCAATTAAACTATAGCTTTGGTGTGCGTGGAAAAGAATACGAAGAAGTGTTTAATTCGGACAGCAAAGAGTTTGGTGGTAAAGGAATTACAAACGGTTTGGTCAAAGCAGAAAAAGTAAACTACAACGGCAAAGATTTTAAATTAACTATCAAAATACCAGCACTTAGCGGTGTATTTTTAAGAAGAAAAGATAAAAAAATAAGGTTGAGGTAAATTATGAAAAACACAAAAGAATTGAAAGAAAAAAAGAGTGAAAATGTAGAAAAAACAAAAAAACTTTCTACTAAAAAGGAAAAAACGCCGACAAAGGAAACTGCTGTCAAAGCACCTATAAAAAAACAGGCCACTAAAGAAAAAGTGAGCGATAAAAAAGTAAAAAAGGTGCAAAAAGAGGAGGTTTCGTCTAAAGACAAGAGCTCTAAAGTCAAAACCGCCGAAGAGAAGAAAACACAGCCTAAAAATATAGTTAAGAAAGTTGTTAAAAACGCAAAAACTTCCAAAGCTTTAGAGAATAAAGAAAATAAGGTAAAAGAAATTGCGCCTGAGAAAAAGACGAAGAGGAAGATAGTAAAAGAAGAGAAAAATCTTTCTGTGGACAAAAAGACTAAAAAGGTTCAAAAAACAGAAAATAAAAAAGAAAATGTGAAGATTTTGAAGGTTGACAATTCAAATAATAAAAGCAAAATCAAAGTTTTATACGTTGCCAGCGAGTGCCAGCCATTTATTGCAACAGGAGGACTTGGCGACGTTGTTGGAAGTTTGCCGAAAGAAATATCCAAAAGTGGAGAAGTGGACATAAGGGTGATTTTGCCTCTTTACAAAAGTATAAAAGAAAACTACATGGATAAAATGGAATTTATAGGCAATTTCACAACTCATCTTGCTTGGCGTCAAGAATATTGTGGTATATTCAAGCTGGAATATGAAGGTGTTGTCTACTATTTCGTAGATAATGAAAGATATTTCAAACGTGAAAAACCTTATGGCTATTATGATGACGGCGAAAGGTTTGCTTATTTTTGCAAATCAGTTGTCGAAGGGTTACAAGTTATCAACTTCTTCCCAGATATTATTCATTGTAATGACTGGCAGTCGGCACTTGTTTCTTCATATTTAAAGACAGGGAATTGGCAGGATGAAAGATATTATAAAATTAAAAATGTTTACACCATTCACAATGTCGAATATCAAGGGGTTTATGGCATGGAAAATCTCTCTGACCTTTTTGGCATAGATTATAAGTATAAAAACTTTCTAGAATACAATGGCGATATCAACCTTACAAAAGCTGCCATTCAGTTCAGTGATAAGTTCACAACGGTAAGTGAAAGCTATTGTGACAATTTAAAAGAATCTTATTGCAGCGGCGGACTTAATTACATCATTATTCGCAATGACTATAAACTTTGCGGAATAATTAATGGTATCGACTATGATTTCTATAATCCAAAAACGGATAAATATATAGCTTTCAATTATGATATTGAGCACTTAGACGACAAAGTTAAAAATAAACTTGCTCTGCAAAAAGAACTTGGACTAAAGCAAGATAAAGATGTGCCTATGCTTGCTGTTGTAAGCCGTCTAGTCTCTCATAAAGGAATAGGCCTTCTTATGAAAATCTTAGATAAAGTTTTAGAGCAAGATGTTCAATTTATCGTGGTCGGCACAGGCGACAAGTGGTATGTTGACTACTTCAATTCTTTAAAAGAAAGACATGGCGACAAGGTTCGAACCTTTGTGGACAGATACTATACCGATATTGCAAGAAAGGCATACGCAAGCAGTGATTTTCTTTTAATTCCAAGCAAAATTGAGCCTTGCGGAATCACGCAAATGATAGCCAGTCGTTATGGTGCCATTCCAATCGTGCGAGAAGTTGGAGGACTTAAAGACAGTATAAAAGACTTTGGTTGTGCGGAAGGTGGAAATGGTTATACTTTCACCAACTATAATCCAAATGACCTATATTATCAAATCTCAAAAGCATTAGAAGATTATAAAAACAAACCTTTAATGAAGGAAAGAATAAAAACAGTTATGTCTCAAGACTTCAGTTGGGCAAAATCTGCGAAAAAGTATATAGATTTATATAAGTCACTAGTTTAAGGAGAAAAATTTTGAACATTAAAATGACCGAACAAAAAGCACAAAAAACACTAGAAGAGTATTTAAATAAATATTCTGAAATTTCATTGAGTGAAGCAACTGCCAAAGATATTTATAAGGCTTTGACAATGATAGCACACGATATTTTGTTTGATAAAAGAGAGACTTTTCATGCCAAAGTAAGAAAAAATAATGCTAAAAGAGTTCACTATCTTTGCATGGAGTTTTTACTTGGAAGAAATTTAAAAAATGCTCTTTTTAACCTTCAAATAGACCAGGTTTTCCAAAAAGTTTTGAAAAATAATAATATCAATATTGAAGACGTTTTTGAAGTGGAAACAGATCCTGCACTTGGCAATGGTGGGCTTGGAAGGCTCGCTGCTTGTTTTATGGATAGTCTTGCCACACTTAGTTATCCAAGTATGGGACACAGCATTTTGTATGAATATGGACTTTTCAAGCAAAAAATTGTGGACGGCGAACAAATTGAACTTGCTGACAGCTGGAGAAATACCGGTGATTTTTGGCTACAAAAACGACAAGAAAAAACAGTTATTGTCAGATTCGGTGGAACGGTAAAGGAAAATTATGTAGACGGAAAATTGGTGCCAATTTATAGTGACTACACAGAAGTCCAGGCAATACCATATGATATGCTGATAAGCGGATACAAAAGTGACGGAATTGCCGTTCTTCGACTTTGGGAAGCGAAAGGTGTCAACAAATTTGACTTGAACAGCTTCAGTCAAGGCGCGTATGTTCAAGCAGTCAGTGAAGCCAGTGAAATTGAAATGATAAGCAAAGTCCTCTATCCTGCGGATGACCACTATGAAGGAAAATTGCTGAGACTTAAACAACAATATTTTCTTGTTTCGGCAGCGCTTCAAAACATTGTGGCAACTCATATGAAAAGGGTTAAAAAATTGGAGGAGTTGTCTAATTATGTGGCGATACACATAAATGACACGCATCCGGCTTTATGTATTCCAGAGCTTATGAGAATTTTAATGGATGATTATGGTTGGGCCTGGGATGACGCATGGAATATGGTTGGAAAGACTATCAATTATACAAATCACACAGTTATGGTGGAAGCACTTGAAAAATGGGATCAAAATTTATTTAAAACCACTCTTCCGAGAATTTATCAAATTGTTTGCGAAATCAACAGAAGATTTACAAAAGATTTAGTGGAAAATCATCAAGATGAATTTGAGATGTCAAAAATTGAAAAGATGTCAATCATCAGCCAAAACCAAGTGAGAATGGCGAACTTATCAGTTATTGCCAGCAAAACAGTGAATGGTGTGAGCAAATTGCATAGTGAGATTATAAAAAATGAACTTTTCTATGATTTTTCAAGGTTATATCCTAATAAGTTTACGAATGTCACTAATGGCATTACTCATAGAAGGTGGCTTTGCCAGGCAAATTCAGCTTTAACCGAACTTATCAGTGCGAACATCGGAAACTCTTTTTATTTGAAACCTAGTGCTTTGAAAAAATTGGAAAATTTTGAAGAAGATCAATCCTTTTTAAACCGGTTATGTAGCATAAAACTAAACAACAAAAAAGCATTTGCTGATTACTTAAAAAAGACGCAAAATATTGAAATTGACTATAACATGCGTTTTGATGTGCAAATTAAACGTATTCATGAATATAAACGCCAACTTTTGAATGTTTTGAAAATCATTTACTTATATTCAGAACTGTTGGAAAATCCTGACTTAAATGTCACGCCACAGATTTTCTTTTTCGCCGGAAAAGCGGCATCTAAATATGACATAGCAAAAAGAACAATAAAACTTATCAACAAATTGGCACAGGAAATAGACCAAAATCCTATCATATCCAAAAAACTTAGAGTGGTGTTTTTAGAAAACTATAATGTCACACTTGCAGAGCATATTATTCCAGCAACCGAGGTCAGCGAACAGATAAGTTTGGCCGGCAAAGAAGCAAGCGGAACTGGAAATATGAAGTTTATGATAAACGGTGCGGTAACTCTTGGAACCTTTGACGGAGCAAATGTGGAAATGAGTGAACTTGTAGGAGGAGAAAACATTTTCATATTTGGTTTAGACAGTAAAAAAGTGGACGAAGAGTGGAAGAAAGGCTATAAACCTATTGAAATCTACAACAATAATCCAAAAGTTAAAAAAGTTATAGATATGCTTAAGAAAGGCTTTGCAGGAGAAAGTTTCGAGGATATTGCTAGCTACTTAATTAACGGAGATAGAGCGGATCCTTATATGTGTTTGATAGATTTTGATAGTTATCTTGAAACCTACAAAAAAATGGACGAAGTTTACAAAGATAAATATTTGTGGAACAAAATTTGTTTAATGAACATTGCAAATGCCGGCTATTTTTCTTCAGACCGAAGTATAGAAGAATATGCTAAAAATATATGGGATTTAAAAAGCGTTAAAGATTAAATTTTAGAGGAGAATATGAGAGAATTTGTTTATAATCCACTAAATAACAAAATACCAAGCGGAGCCAACAAAAAAGGCGAAAAAATTACTTATAATCTAAAGGTAAGTAAATTTTTAGGTTTTGAAAAGGCATATTTTGTTATTCATAAAGATGGCGAAGAGGACAAATTTTTTGAAATGCAAACAGAACTTGTGGATGAAAGATATGTAAACTTGAAATATTCTCACTCTTTTTCGAGTATAGGCCATTTTTGGTATCATTTTGAAGTTCAAACGGAAGCTGGTTATTTTAAACTTGGAAAATCAAAAACTTTTGACTGCGAAATCTCTGACAGTAATTATCTTCAACTTATCTTTAGTAAGGACTCAGAAGCATATAAAACTTTGGGTCAAGGCGTCATTTATCATATCTTTGTGGATAGATTTAATAAAAAAGGCTCGGTTAAGGAGCGTGAAGGACTGCATCTGGTGGACTGGTCAAAGGAAGTTGAAAAGGAATACGATGAAAACGGCGAAAGATGCAATTTGAATTGTTATGGCGGAAATTTTTCAGGAATAATAGATAAATTAGATTATTTATCATCTTTAAACGTCAGCACCATATATTTATCTCCAATTTTTGAGGCGAACAGTAGCCATAAATATGATGTGGCAAACTATCTCAAAGTGGAGAGTATGTTTGGCGGAGAAAAGAAATTTCGAGAGCTTATAGACAAAGCAAAAGAAAGAAACATAAAAATTATTATTGACGGTGTCTTTAATCACACCGGAAGTGACAGTGTATATTTCAACAAAAAGGGAAGATATTCCAAATTAGGAGCGTATCAAAGTAAAAAATCTCCATATTTTTCTTGGTATGATTTTTATAATTATCCAGAAGAATATAGTTGCTGGTGGGGAATTAAAACTTTGCCACAGACAAGAGAAGAATCCTCTTTCTTTGACTTTATAGCCGGAGAAAAAGGAGTGATAGAAAAATATATGGCTATGGGCATTGCTGGCTTTAGACTAGATGTCGTGGACGAACTTTCCAACAAGTTTTTAAACGCCATTTGTCAAAGAGCGAAAAAGATAAATCCGAAGGCCTTTATTGTGGGAGAAGTTTGGGAAGATGCGAGCTTAAAAATCTCATACAACGAAAGAAAAAACTATTTCTTGGGTGGAAATTTGGACAGTGTGACAAATTATCCTATGAAAAAGGCCATTTTAAATTTTGTTAAGTATGGAAATGTGGAAACTTTTGTGGAAGTTGCGAGTATGATTTTGGAGCAATATCCAAAACAGGTTCAAAACAATTTGATGACAATATTGGACACTCACGATACTATGCGTGCTTTGACTTATTTAGGAATAAAGGAGCTTAAAAACGTCAACACCAACGAAAAGTATCAACTTTCTGATGATGAATTAAAAGCTGGGGTAGAATTACTAAAAATCGCCAGCCTAATTCAATATACCGTTATGGGAATTCCAACCGTTTTCTATGGTGATGAAGTTGGCATCGAAGGGACAAAAGACCCATACTGTAGGAAACCTTATCTTTGGGGAAAGGAAAATAAAGAATTACTTGAGTGGTATAGAAACCTTGGAAAACTTAGAAAAAATGAAGTCTTTAACGGCGGAAGTTTCGAAATTTTGTATGCTAAAGACGGAGTGCTAGCATATAAAAGAGAAAGAAAGGGAAAAGAAGTTATTGTCATGGTCAATAGATCCAACGAAGAATTTGAATGTAGTCTTGATAAACCTATGATAGATTATTTCACAAAATCCAAAGTTGGAGATTACATAAATATTGAACCAAACAAATTTTTGGTTTTGCTTAATTAATCTTGGAGGCGGTTATGGAGTTGGAAGTTTCAGGAATAGAAAAAAATTCGTTATTTAAAAACAAATTGCTAGAAAAAATCAATAAAAATGAAAGAAAAAAGCAGATAAAAAATATCTTTGAGAAAAAAAATAGCGATATGCTAGGTTGGCTTGATTTAGTCGATCTTTCAAATTCTGAAATAGAAAAAATTGAAGCATTTTCCGTGAAAATACAAAAAAAATATAAAAATTTTGTAATTTTAGGCATCGGCGGAAGTGCACTCGGTGTTAAAATGCTGAAACATGCCTTTTTTGACTCTATAAATCGCACTGAAAAAATAAAGACGTATGTTTGCGACAATATCGACAGCGACTACTTTATTAGTCTTATTAATTCTCTAGATTTACGAAAAACTGTCTTTAATGTCATCACGAAGTCAGGCACTACCTGTGAAACTTTGGCACAATTTTCCATAGTTTTAAAACTTTTAGAGGACAAAAAATTAAAAATAAAGGATCACGTTTTTGTGACCACCACAAAGGATAATGAATTATATAATTTTGCAAGACAAAAAGATTTGATATGCTTTGATATACCTAAAAGTGTGGGCGGAAGATTTAGTGTTTTATCTAATGTTGGACTCGTTCCAGTGGCTATTATGGGCTTAGATATTAAAGCTCTTCTTGAAGGAGCCAAATTGGTAAAAGATAACAGCAAAATTTTGGGCTTAGAAAATCTTGCCTACACAAGTGCTTTCATAAACTATGTTTGCCTTAAAAATAACCTTACAAATCTTGTTTTTATGCCTTATAGTGAAAGGTTAGCTCTTGTAAGCGACTATTTCGCTCAGCTTTGGGCAGAAAGTTTGGTATTACTCTAGATACATTAAAGAGATATAATGTAAGTAGTATTAAATACTATTTAT
>CALVMX010000019.1 GCA_944349415.1 uncultured Clostridia bacterium | reverse complement strand
CTTGTGTCTTAACTATGTTAAGGTTATAGATTTTCTTTTGCATACATTGTATGCTGGTGCCCTAAGGTGGAATCGAACCACCGACACAAGGATTTTCAGTCCTTTGCTCTACCGACTGAGCTATCAGGGCAAGATTATGGCGACTCGGATGGGGTTCGAACCCACGACCTCTAGCGTGACAGGCTAGCGTTCTAACCAGCTGAACTACCGAGCCAAATTGAAACTTTTGATATTTTATCATATTTTTAAAAATATTGCAACTAAATTGTCAAACTTTTTAAAAATATGGTGGGCCTTCACGGACTCGAACCGCGGACCGACCGGTTATGAGCCGGTTGCTCTAACCAACTGAGCTAAAGGCCCTCTAAGACAACTTGCCTTAAAGCAAGTGTTGGTCGGGGTGGAGGGTCTCGAACCCCCGACCTCACGGTCCCAAACCGCGCGCTCTACCAACTGAGCCACACCCCGCAAAAATACACTTGCTTTGTTATTTTATGATAAAATGAGAAAAATGTCAAGGAAAAAACGAAAATATTTTAAAATTATTTTAAATTTTAATTTAAATTACACTAATTCATTACTTGAGCTTTGAGCTTCATAAAATTCTTCGAGTGATTTTAGGCAAATTGTTTTAATTTTTTCAAGTTCATCGGTATATATAGTAAATTTATGTTCCAAAGTTTTGTCGGAACTACTAATTTGGTCATAAATTTCGTAACTATCTTCTGCACCATTAATGTATTTGCCATGCACAAATGCATTTCTTATCATATTCAATATTTTAATTTTGTTTTTATCGTCGTTTTCTTCAAAAACATCATTTGCAATTTCATCAAAAATTGGCTCTTCAATAATTTTAGATTTCAAATCTATATTTTCAATTTTTTCTAGCATCGTGACGATTTCAATAACTAGAACTTCTTTATATAAATTTTTTAGATTCAAATTGGCATATGAAGATCTCATAAATTCTGAGTCGGAAGCATAATTAAATAAATTGATTTTTGTCAGTTCATTAAGATACTCATCTAGTTTACGTTTTGAATTTTTAACGTTTGCCATAGACATTCCAATATCTTGCAAATTTCTAATTTTTAAATATATAAATTTATCTCCAACTAAAATATTTTGTAGAGCGATAAACATGGAATAATATCCTAATTCTTTTGCATTTGAAATTTGAGACGAGGATTCAGATACATATACATTTGAATCAAGAGAATTTATAATTTGAGAAAAGTTTTTATTATTTGCAGCCATAGTTTCAAAAAAGTTTTGACATTCATTTTTGATCTTTTTAAATTCTTCTTTTTGAATTTCATCTAGTTTATAAATACTTTCCTCTCCATTTTCGAAAATCATTCCAATTTCTGAATCATTTTTAAAATAAAATCCAACTTGTTGCCATTTGACATTGTTATCATTATATATTTCCGTTAAAAGTGAGTTTAAACTCTCGAAATCAATTTCTAAATCAACTTTTAAAGGAGAAGCTCTCCTAACTTTAGAACCATTTGGTAAAAATTCAAATAAACTGGTATAATTTATTGAAAAACTTGAAGCCGGTCTTAAAATTTTATATAGTTCGTCACTATTTTTAGGTTCTATTGTTCCATATTTATAATATAAATTTTTTATACCTTCACGAACAACATCAAACTTAAAAAATGTATTAATTTCGCCATGTGCGATTTTATTGCATATTTGCTTCAAAATATTGTTGCAATCTGCATTTGTTAAAGAGGGATAATCTTTAAATAGCCTATTTTTAAAATTTATGTAATTTTCATTTTCCTCAATTTCTTCAAATTTTATATCTTCCGTATTTTCTCGCAAGGCTAGAGTAAGGATTCTTCTTAAAAGAGCATGACCAAAGATAGTTTTAGATAAAAGCACATCGCTACCAGCAATACTGTTAAGTTCTTTTACATTAGGATTATTTTTAACTGCTGAAAAAAAAGAAGTGTTTGGGTTTTCACTCATCTTTTTGTATGCTTCAACAGAAGCATCTAAATATTTGAAAAATTTCAAATTTTCATTTATTTCTCTGTTCATATAACCTCTAATTTTATTATAACACATAAACTGATTTATTTCAAGAGCTAGTTAAAAATAGTTAAAAGGTTTGAAATAATTTTATGAAATCGTTTGCCTTTTCCATTTAAAATATGATAGTATTGCATTGATTTGATAAAAAGGAAAAGGAGAAAAAATGGATATTTTTGAAAAAACTCGTCAGAAATCATTATATAAAATTGTTCAAGAAAAGGGGATTTATCCTTATTTTCATAAACTTTATTCAGGGCAGGATATGGTCGTAAATATGGAAGGCAAGAGAACAATTATGCTTGGCTCCAACAATTATCTTGCACTCACAAATCATCCACGCGTAAAAGAGGCAGGAATTAAGGCTATTGAAAAATATGGTAGCGGTTGCTCAGGTTCTCGCTTTTTGAATGGAACGCTTGACAAGCATGTAGAATTGGAAAAAGATTTGGCTAATTTTTTACACAAAGAAGCAGTTATGACATTTTCTACAGGGTTTCAAAGCAATTTGGGAATAATAAGTGCCATTGTTGGAAGAAATGACTACATCTTGTGTGATAAGGAGAATCATGCTAGCATTTACGACGCTTGCAAACTCAGTTATGGTAAACTTCTACGTTATAATCACAACGATATGGAAGATTTAGAAAACAAAATTAAGACGGTTCCAAAGGAGTCTGGTATTTTGATAGTAACAGACGGCGTTTTCAGTATGAGCGGTGACATCTGCAAACTTCCAGAAATTGTGGAAATAGCTGAAAAATATCAGGCACGCATTATGGTAGATGATGCGCACGGCTTAGGTGTTATTGGAAAATGCGGTCGTGGAACAGGAGAATACTTCGGTCTTGAAGATAAAGTAGACATCATAATGGGAACATTTTCAAAATCTCTAGCCAGCCTAGGTGGTTACATGGCAGCAACAAAAGAAGTAGTGGAGTATGTTAAACATACCTCTCGTCCTTATATTTTTAGTGCCAGTATGACTCCAGCCTCTGTTGCTTGTGCTCACGAGGCGTTAAAGATTTTAATGGAAGAACCTGAAAGAGTTAAACGTCTTAATGATATCAGTGCATATATGAGAAAGAGGCTTAAAGAAAATGGAGTACCTATCATTGAAAGCACAACTCCGATTATTCCAATTTATACCTATGACGACGAAAAAACTTTTGTTGCTTGTAAACTATTACTTGAACGTGGGGTATATGTTAATCCGGTGGTTTCTCCAGCAACACCAGTAGGCAAGAGCCTTCTTCGAACAAGTTACACAGCAAATCACACAAAAGAACTTGTGGACGAGGCTGTTGAGAAAATTGTGGAAGTTTTAAAAATTTTGGAGGTTATATAAATTAAAAATTCAAAAGGGCTATTGACATTCAATAGTTTTTTTGTTATTCTTCTATTGTATAAGGTGGATTTATGAAGGATTTTGACAATTTACAAAATGCAATAGAGACAAAAACTAGAGAATTTGACAAAAAAATTCTTTTAGCTATCTCAAAATCAAAAAGAGTTGCAAAACTTTTGAACGGAGCAAATTTGCGCGAAACTGAATATTTATTAAAATCACTTATAAATATGTTTACGACAAATGAAAATGAAAGAGATATTTCTTATTTTATAAAAAATTTAAAAAATATCTACACCAATTTTAACGGCAAGCTTATGATGACACCTTCTGAGAATTGTAAAAAGTTAAATTTAAAAATAAATGGAAAGGATTATATCGTCAGTAAATTGTCTGATATAGTTGAGGGTATCTTACTTGATTTTCCGGAATTGGAAACATCTGAGCGAATATCTAATCCTGGATTTCTATTTTCTTTTTTACTTGCAAATAGTTTTGCTCGAAATGGTGTAGAATGTCAGCTGGTGACTGGGAATATTTATGGCATTACTAGTGTCTCTGAATATTTACATTCCTGGGTAGAACTGGAAGATGGTATGGTTTTTGATTATTCTTTAAATGCTGTTCTTAGAAAAAATTTGTTTAAATATATAACTGATTGTAATGAAATATCACGAATAGATGGCTATATGGTTGCACATGATTATAACGAGATTAGTGAGAAATTGGACCTTTTGTCTGATGATGATTTAAAAGGCTATATGTGTTTTCATGATGATTATATGAAAGAAATTTGTGGAAGCTCAAAAGATAAATCTTCGCGTGAGAAATCATAAAAGTAAGACGTTTTGTCTTATTTTTTTAATTTTAAATTTTTCTTTGTAATTGTGTTTTTATATGCTATAATAAAACTTAGGAGGATGCTATGTTTAAAATCGCTATAGATGGATATATGGGTTCAGGAAAGTCGTCGCTTGCTAAAGGTCTTGTAAGACGGCTTGGGGACACTTTTAAAATGCTGGATACAGGTGCAATTTTTCGTGCTTTTGCCTATGCATACAAGCTAACATATGGCTTAGACGTAGATGAAGAGAAAGTTAAAAAAGTTTTGGAAGAAAACAAATTTGATGTTAGATTTATTGATAATATTCAAAATGTTTTCGTGAATAATGAAAATGTGACGCCTTTTATACGTAAGGAAGATATCAGCCAATTAGCTTCCAAAATTTCTGTTTTTCCGTTTGTTAGAGAAAGATATCTAAACATAACAAAAGACTTTTCAAATAGGCACAACTGTGTTATTGAAGGTAGAGATATAGGCTCAGTTGTTATGCCAGACGCAAACGTCAAAATTTTTCTTACAGCTGATGAAAAAAAGCGTGCTGAAAGACGTTTTGAAGAAGCGAAACAAAAAGGTGATGAGGTTACTTTTGACGAAGTTTTGAAAGATTTAAGAGAAAGAGATGAGCGAGACTCAAACAGGAAAGTTGCACCTTTAAAACCTGTTGAGGACAGTATTATTGTGGATAATACCGATATGAACTTGGAGGAAACTATAGACTTTTGCTATAATTTGATAAAAAATAAAATGTCAGATAAAAAATATATAAATGTTGCCATAGACGGTTATGTTTGTTCAGGCAAAAGCACCATTGCTAAAGAGCTTGCAAAACGACTTGGATATCATGTTTTTGACACAGGAGCGGTTTATCGTGGTATTGCTTGTGCATTCAAATATCTTCATAATGATGAAAACAATATTAACGAAGCATCAGTTGCAAAGTTTGCTAGACAAATTTATGTGGATATAAAGTTTATAAATGGGCTTCAACATGTGTTAGTAAACGGAGTGGATTATACAAAAGAACTTAGAACGGAAGAGATTAGTGTTTTATCTGCAAAGCTTTCGCCATTTATGTCAATTCGTGAAAAGGTTTTAAAAATCCAAAGAAAGTTTGCCGAAAATAATAATACTGTTATGGAAGGGCGAGATATTGGAAGCGAAGTTTTGCCAAATGCCGATTACAAGTTTTTTGTAACTGCAGATGAACAAGTTAGAGCACAGAGACGTTTTGAGCAACAAAAAATGCTGGGAAATTATGATATTTCCTTGGAGAAAATTTTAGATGATTTACGAGACAGAGACTATAAGGATACACATAGAGACCACGGTGCTATCAAAAAGATGCCAGATGCTTATGTTATAAACACCTCAAATCAAACAATTGAGCAAAGCGTGAAACAATGTTTAAAAATTATGAATAGATAAATTAATAATCAAGTTTCAAGTGTAAATGTTTACAAATTCAATTAATATAATTAGTTTTTATTACAAAATTAAATTAGACGAGCTTCATTGCTCGTTTTTTTAAAGTATATAACCTAATTTTTGTGAATATGATATTATATGTTTAAATCATATAAATCTCATTCTTTTATTAATGGTCTTAGATTTTCTATCTCAAAAACGTTGAGAGAAAATAGGGCAAAATTTATAATAACTCTCATTTTGTCTCTTATTGCTATATCTGTTGGAGTTTTTGTCGCCATACGTTATTCCAACAATTCAGCTTTGTCAAGTTTGCAGGAAATTTCACTAGACGACTTTAAAGCTGGCTTTGTTGGCTCATCTTCTGCCTTTTTCTCGCGAACTCTTTCACTTTCAATTAATGTTCTGATCCTTTTTGGTGTTTCTTTTGTTCCTTTTCTTTTTCCTGTGGCAGAAATTTTGATTATTTATCGTGGCTATCTTTTTGGCTTGAATTTTGCTTTAATTTTTATACTTTATGGGCTCGGAGGAAGTTTGACGGCTATCGTGGTTATCCTGCCATGTCAACTTTTAACACTTTTTATTCTTATAATGTTTTATTTAATTATATCTAAAATAAATTCAAATTGTAAAAAATTCGGCGGAACTGACTGCAACAGGTTTCTTTTCCTTTTGTTTGGCTTTCTTATTCTTGTTTTGGTCAACTTGGTGGAAACGTTGTTGCTATATCTTTTAAATGGTCAGGTTATTTTAGTCATTTAATAGCCGTCGGCCGATTTTGAAAAATTCCAAATTGATTTTAATAAATTGTTTAATCTTATAAGAAAGTGATTTTAACTAATAAATAAGTTAAAAGGTATTTTAATTTATATTATCTGAAGTCGAACCAAGCGCGACGAAGTTGCATTTGAGTGAGACTGATGGTCATACATACTAAGTGATGAGTGTGCGTTAGCACACAAATTCGATAGAATTTATTAAAATTTTATGTTAATAAAATTTTAACATCACATAGTTTATATTAAATAAAATTTTATCATAGACTATGAAACCTAGTGTGCATAAAAATTTTCCTTTTGAAAAAACTAGTAAAAAGGAGTTTTTATGAAAAAGTTTTTATCTTCCACACTTTTAATTTTTCTTGCCTTTAGTTTTTTAATTTCACCAACAGCTGTAGCAAGGGCAGAAAGCGACTTAGATATCTTATCAAAAAGTGGACTTTTAATGGATTATGCAAGTGGCGAAGTTTTGTTCGAAAAAAATCCAACTACGCATCTTCCTATTGCGAGCATGGTTAAAATGATGACTATCCTCATCTCTTTGGAAGAATATGAGGCGGGGAATGTTGCACTTGAAACACTAATTTCAACCACCGAAAATGCTTCTGGAATGGGAGGCTCGCAAGTTTTTATCGACCCCTATGTTGAATATACATACGAAGATTTACTTAAATCTGTCATAATGGCCTCTGCTAACGATGCTTCTGTGGCACTAGCTGAATATTTTAACGGCAATGAAAAAAGCTTTACTAACCGAATGAATAAACGAGCGAAGGAACTTGGCATGAATGATACAAACTACACAAATTGCACTGGGCTTCCTGCTCCTGAACAGTATTCATGTGCTAAAGACTGTGCAATTCTTATGAGAGAGGTTTTGAAGCACGACTTATATCACAAATATTCAACAATTTGGATGGACGAACTCGTGCATCCATCTGGCAGAAAAACGGAGCTTGTAAATACCAATAAATTAATAAGATATTTTGAAGGTTGTGACGGTGGAAAAACGGGTTCAACGAACGAAGCTGGTTGTTGTCTAACTGCAAGTGCGAAAAGAGATGATATGCGACTTATTTCTGTTATTATTGGTGCAGAAAACAGTAAAACTCGTTTTAATGAAAGTTCGCTACTTTTAAACTATGGTTTTGCCAACTTTGAAAATAAATTTTTGGTGGATACTGTGAACCCTATTTCAAATCTTAATGTAAGTAAAGGTAAAATGGAAAATTGTGATGTATATGCAAGCGAAAATTACGTTGCTATTGTAAAGAAAGGGGATACCACCACTTATGACACAAGCCTCAGCTTGCCAGAAAACCTTAAAGCACCTCTTAAAAATGGCGATGTTGTAGGCACTGTTAAAGTGACAAAAGACGGGAATATCATTAAGGAAATTAATTTAATTGTGAAAACAGACATTAAACACAGTTCATATTTTGACAGTATAGGCAAAGTTGTTGAAAATTGGTAAAATTTTGAGTTTGATTATTGAAATAAATAAAAAGGATAACATACAAGTTATCCTTTTTTGATTTTTAACGAATTTTCGATCATTTCTTTTTTAGATTTAAAAGATACTTTTTCATGCCCTCATCTTCTCTATTTTTTTCGTGGTCAAGGTAGAGCTTTCGATTATTCCATTTCGTTGCCGGCTTTCTAGTCAAAGACTTGGTGTAAACCTTTCTTTCAAGATCAGTTTCTTCCAAAGTATAATTTTCTCCAAAGTCCATAAATAAATCATAAAAAATGATAGCTTCAGGGCACAAAGTGGCAGATGTATAGAGTCTTAAAGTGTCATAGCCCTTTTCTTTTGCGATTTTTATTGTTTTATCAAGAATTGCTTTTCCATAACCATGACGTCTTTTTTCAGGTAGCACACCAAACCAACCCATCCAACATGTTTTTGGCTCACCAAGGTTGGCATTTTCATAAATTCCACATATGCCTACGATTTCATTTTCATCATAGACTATCCAATAAACATTGTTATTATTAAAAGAATCTTCATAACTGCAGTATGCACACATATCAGGGAAAAAACCAAGCTCAATCTTTGTTGCAAGATTGATATTTTCTGGTGTTACTGCTTCAAATCTTAAATTTTTTGTTTTCATCAAAATTATTATACATATTTCTTTAATTTGAAGTCAACTATTTGGGCGATTTTGGATTTTTTTAATTAAACTCTGATATTTGCTCTTTTTTCTTGCTTTTTACTTAATTTATTTGCTATAATTAAACTAGTTTAAAGGGGAAAGCAATGGAAGATAATGTGGCTGAAAACGTTGTAACTGAAAAGCAAGAAGATATGCTTTTATCTTCCGATGCCTATCGTTTTAAACTCGACAATTTTGAAGGGCCTTTGGACCTTCTTCTTCATCTTATTAAGGAAGCTAAACTTGACATTGCGACAGTTAAACTTGCTGATATTACAGAACAATATTTAAATTATATGCAAGACCTTAAAAACGTAGATATGGATAAAGCAAGTGAGTTTATAACGGTTGCGGCAACTCTTATTGAGATTAAATCTAAAAAACTTATTCCTGTGGAACAAGAGGCGACTGCTGATGATGAGGAAGATGATGAGGCTATTCTTTTAAGACGATTAAAAGAGTATGAACTATTCAAAAAGGCAGGGCAAGACTTAAAGCAAATTGAAGATATCAATAAACTTTATCGCGAACCAGGTAAAGAAACTGAAAAAGTTAAGGTTGTCATTAAAGATTTAGTTTTAGATCAACTTTTAGATGCTTTTGCCAAACTTTTGACTCGTGAAGAACTTAAAAAAGCGGCAAAACCGGATGAGCCAAAGAAAATTGTGAAAGACAGATTCACTGTTGCTGAGAAAATTATTGCCATTCGTAATTTTGCAAAAGAGCGAAAACGTTTTGAATTTGAAGAACTGTTTGCTGACGATATGACAAAAAGCGAACTTATCAATGTCTTTTTGGCACTTTTGGAACTTCTTAAACTCCAAACTGTCAAAGTTTTGCAAAACGAAACGTTTGGGCATATCGTTATTACTGCAAATGAGGTGTGATATGAAAGTGGAAAATAAAAATGAACTAAAAGAAATTGTTTTATCTATTTTGTTCGTGTCAGGCGACGGGCTTGACAAAGATTTTATTTTGCAAAAACTTGAAATATCTCCAAAAGAATTGGACTCTTGCATTGAGGAACTTTGCAGAGAGTATAGCGGAGAAAAGGGGATTCATATAATCAAATATAAAAACAAAGTTCAACTTACTTCAAATCCACTTTATGCGGACTATATAAGTGAAGTTCTAAATCCTGTCAGAGAAAAATCTTTAACTCGTGCAGCTTTAGAAACATTGGCAATAATTGCCTATAAACAACCAATTACCAAACTTGAAATTGAAGATATAAGGCGTGTTAACTGTGACTATGCTGTTCAAATTTTGGTTGACCAAAATATGATAGAAGTTGTAGGTAGAAAAGATGCTGTTGGAAAACCACTGCTTTTTGCGACCACTGAAAATTTCCTTAAAAGATTTAATTTGGAAGATTTAGGGCAACTTCCAGATTATGAACAACTTTTAGAACGCATAAAAGTTATCAATGAAGAAGAAAAGGAAGAACCTCAAAGCGACAGCCTATATAATGAGTTTGAACTTAAAACTGAAGAACTGCCAGATTTCCTTAAAGATGAGGACGAACTTCGTCATGTAGATGGAAATGTTTCATAAAAATAATTTTAAGAAATAGAATAATGATTATACTTTAATTTAAAAATACAACAGAAAAGGCTGTTGTATTTTTAGTTTATTATGAAAATTAAAATTTTGTAAGAAGGTTATGTCGTATTTCAAAAATTAAGCAAATAAAAATCTAAATGCAAAATTCCTACAAACTTTTTACATAAAATTTTTTATTTTTTTCAAAAATTACTTGACATGCGTAAAAAATACGCATATAATAAAAATGTAAATGCGTAAAAAATACGCAAATATAACAATAGACAAAAAGGAGAAAAAAATGGAAGAAAAAAAGAATGTAACAGTTTTTAAAAGTAAAGAGGAGGTAAAAAAGGCTATTGAAAGTGGGGAATCAAAACAAATATTTATAATTGATTTGAGTGAAATAGATAATCTAATGGTGTTTTACGGAAACATGTTTAGCCCTGAATATAGTGGAACGGAATTTAATAAACAGAATTTTCCTAATTTAGAAGAACTTATTTACATTAATCCAAAAGGGAGAATTTCTCGTAATACTTTTTACGATTCTGCTATAAAGAAAGCAAAAATTTGTTGTAGATATGTTGGAAACGATGCGTTTTATCAAAGTTCTGACCTTGAATATATAGATTTAACGGGAACGGAAGAAATAGCATTAAATGCGTTTGATAAAACAAAAATAAGAGAATTGACGCTTCCAGATAGTTGCACTTATTTTGACGTATCAGGTTATTGGCCAAAAAATATAGACAAAATTAATTTGCCTGTGGAAAGAAAAGGTGATATACCTGTTCTCAAAAATCCAAGATTTAGATTTGATTGTGAGACACAGCTAAATCAAGGGATGATTATTTCAAAAATGGGATATGAAGGATATTTAGATTTTATTGCTTGCGATCCATACTTTTACTATGTTATGCCTATATCAAAGGAAACACCTATATCAAAGGAATATCTTGACAGAGTGAAAAGAACAGGTATTGCTTATTTTAAAAATAGGAGTGAAGATGAAAACATACTTAAAGATTTTGCTAAATCGGATTATGAAAATCTAATTAAATTCAAGGAAAAATATAGTGAGGATTTAGGAATAGTAGCTCCTAAAGAAGCAATAAGACAGAGTTTGGAAGATTTTAGCAAATCTATATAAAACTTGTAAATTACTTTTCTAATATTTAATTTGACTTCTTCTAATCCACTTGACTTTAATTGATATTTATGCGTAAAATAGTGATGTAAGGAGAAAAAATGAAAATAAATAATCCTTTATATAAAAATCAGGGGATACATGTTATTCTATCACTTTTCACTGTGGAAGACGGAAAGTTTAAAGTGTTTTTGATTAAAAGAAAAAATGAACCATTTAAAGATAAGTGGATTTTAATAGGCGGAGCATGTTACAATAACGAAGACTGTGACACTGCAATGAAAAGAGAACTTTATGAAAAAACTGGAATCAAAGATATTAATTATAAATTCTATAATATTTTTTCTGATCCATATAGAAGTCCAGTTTGCCGAATGATTGCGATAGTGTATATTGGTGTCATTGACAAAACTAGGGTTCAATTTTTGAAGGAAACGGCAAAAACTCAAGATGCAGATTGGTTTGATATTGAAATGGTTTCTGACTTAGGTTATGATCATGATATTATATTAAAAGACGCTATTGAATATTTGAGAAAAAACATTTTCGATACAAACATCTTAAAAGATTTGTTTCCGAAATATTTCACTTTACCAGAAATTCACAAAGCATATGAAAGTATACTAAAAAAACAAATTGACAGACGTAATTTCCGAAAAAGATTATTGCAACAAAACATTATTAAGGACTCTGGAAAAATGGAAAGTGTGAAAGGTAAGAAACCTTCCAAACTCTATGAGTTTGTTTAAGTGTAGCTCTAAAAAATGTAAAACAGAAAGTAAAATTTTTAAATCTAAATAAATATTTTAAAAGTAAATTTAAAGCCACCAGATTTTGAAGTGATACAATTTTCATTTCAGTCGCTGGTGGATTTTTATTTATTTAAATCTTTGTTCTTCTCTTTTGAAGTGTTATAACATATAATATTTTATGGAAAAGCAGAAGTCATATGGTGACAATTTTGAACCGATAAGGCGAGGATATAAAATTAAGCTTAAAATTGTGCTGCCATTATTTTTTCTTGCTGTCATTATAGTTATTATTTTTTCTAACATATTTTTATAAGTAATTAATTTTAACTAACTATATTTTGAAAGTTTTAGAATTCTCATTTCAAATTTTAGGTGGATATGGAAAATGTTAATGTAATGTTGAATGGTAAAAAGACAAAAGGTTTATTTCAAATTAACCCTGCTTTTTTTATCATCCTAATTTGGCTTATTTTTGCTGATAGTCTTATTATTGCATTGAACTACTTTCTTGTCATTTTGCTTCACGAGTTAGGACATTATTTTATGGCGAAACACAGGGGATATAAGCTGTCAAAATTTTCGCTATCTCCATATGGCGTGAGTCTTTCATATTATGGAGAGACTTTAGAAGAGCGAGATGAAATATACATTGTATTTGCAGGACCATTTGTAAATATTCTTTCTGCAGTTTTAGTAACAGCGCTTTGGTGGATTTTTCCTTCGACTTACTTTTTAACTTATAATTTTGTGGAAATAAGCTTAATTATAGCACTGTCTAATCTTTTGCCTGCATATCCACTTGACGGCGGAAGAATTTTTGTTTCTTTGACATCCAACTTAATAAATAGAAAAAAAGCTGTAAAAATCACATTTTTTGTTAATTTTTTGTTAAGTTTTTTGTGTTTTTTGCTTTTCATAGTTTTTTGCTTTATAAATTTTAATCCTACTTTTCTTCTTTTTGGAGTATTTCTAGTGTTAGGTGCGTTAGACTTAAATTTCATAAGTAAATATGAAAAAGTGAATGTTTTTAATAAAAAAGTAAAAAGTTTCTCAAAACCTCGTATTTTTGTCGTTTCAAGCGAAGTTAAAATAAAAGAATTAATTAAAAAGATTCAAGGAAACAAGTCTACAATATTTGTTGTGATAGACGAAAAAAATGAAAGCAAAATGCTTGTTGATAAGATGATTTTGGAATTATCTTTAAAAGTAAATTTGGAAGAAGAAATAGGAAATATACTAAAAAATAACGAAAATCTATATAAAAATTATGAAAATTTGTTAAAAAATGCTTTAGAAAACTAATTTTTTTACTTTAAGTAGATTAAATTATAGTTGAATTTAGTTTGAAAAAACAGTAAATTATTATTTTAATAAAAAGCATTTTATTAAAATTAAAAAATAAAAACAGGCAGTGCCTGTTATTCTTTTAAGAAGGGTATTAAGTTTTCAATATTTTGTTTTTCCAAATTAGTTAATTTATCTAAAATTTCATCAAGTTCGCTGGAAACTCCTTCATGGTCATATCTATCTTTTATGCAAGTGACAACACCCATAAATGTTCCAAAAAGCATAAGCTCAACAATTTTTCTGTCAGAATCGTCCATGAGTGTAGACATATTAATGCTTGTCCATAGCTTTGCTTTTTCGATAAAATTGTTATCTTTAAGCCCTTCAATTTTCTCTGCTTTAGCAAAATTTTCGCACTCTTTTGCGAGCACACTGTAAGCATCTTCTTCATTACTTAACTCGCTTATAAGTTTTTCAGCACTTGCTTTTTTAATGATTTCATCAATAGACTGAATTGCCGTCCTTGTGTTTTGATAAATTGCGTTCAAATATTTTACAACTTTTTCTTGTTCTTCCATTTTTCACTCCTTAAAAAGTATTATCGCCACATTTCGACATATTATGCATAAATAATCTAGTATACAAAGATATTTTTTTCTCAAACTAAAAGCATGAAAACATCGACTAAAGTTTTAATAATCTTAACTATTGTTTTGTTTATACCTAATATATTTCTTATTAGATATTTAACTTCTGCCATTATTGCAACAAGTGATGGTTTTATTTTCAATTTTTCCACTTTAAGTTATGTTGCGCTTGGGTTTTTAATAGCATTTTTAATTTCTTTTATTGCTCTTTATATTGTTTTCTTGAAAAGTTTATCTCTTTCAAATCAACTATTTTTTTCTATCTTTCCATTATCAATAATTTATGGACTGTTTATAGTCTATATTTCACAAATTAATACCTTGGAGGATTTGACTTCACAGTCTGTTAGAACAACACTTAATATTGAAGCAGGAGAAGGTTATAATTCACTTTTATGGGTTTTGATTGCTACAATTTTGTATTTGGTGCTACTTTTCATATTGATAATTTTTTCTTGTCGGCCTTTAAAAAATGTGGAGAAGATTACGCAAAAACTTGGAGATGGACGTGTTAAATTTGATGATTTTAGAGTTGGTGGAAACAAACAATTTCAAGAAATCGAACACTCTCTAAACAAAATAAACTATATCTATAAAGAAAAAGATAACAAAATCCGTGTAGCAAACTTAGAAGCTCAAAAATATCTTCCAAAACAAATTTTAAAATTTTTAGGTAAAAATAATATAAAAGAATTGGAATTAGGTAACCAAATTCAAAAAAAAGCATCCATACTTTTCTGCGACTTAAAAAGTAAGGATGCAAAAAGTTTGACACTAGAAGAAAATTTTAATTATATAAATTCCTATTTTAAAGTTGTCGCTCCATTAATTAAAAGATTTGATGGTTTTATTGATAAATATCTTGGCGAGGGGGTTTTGGCAGTTTTTGCAAATCCGGAAAGCGCAATAGAATGTTCACATGCTATTTTAAAGGCTCTAGATAGCAGAAATAAAAATCATAAATCCAAATTTGAGTCAAGAATATGTTTGCATACTGGAGTGTTCATTTTTGGCATTGTTGGTGACGAAGAGCGAAAAACTCCGACAATTATGACGGACATTTTGTCGCTTATGGGCAAGATGCAAGAAATTAATGATTACATCGGCACAAGATTTTTAATTTCAAAACCAAGTTTAGATGATTTACCTCAAAAATTCGACTTCAATTATCGTTACACAGGTTGTTTAAGTCTAGAGAAAGAGAAACTACAACTCTTTGAGAGTCTAGAATATTATCAAAAATCTAAAAAAGAAAAACTTATTAAACTTAAAAACAAGTTTGAAAACGGTGTAAGATTTTATAACGAAGGAAAATATAAAGATGCAAAAGAGTGCTTTGAATTTGTTTTGCATTACGTAAAAGATGATAATCCTTCATATGTATATTTTAATAAAGCAAACGAAAAATTAACAGAAATTGCATAAAATTTTGAAAAATTTTCAATTTTTTATGTAATTTTTTCTCTTTTTTTAATTTTTCACATTAAAATTTAATTTTCGTTATCAAATTTAAATTTTTTTTATGATTTTATTCTTCTTGACATTTTTGATTATTTATTCTAAAATATTAATGTGAAAATAGAAAGAAAAAAGAAACCATTTAAACATTGTCCTAGATGTGATAAAAAAATGCTTGTGACTGCAACTAAATGTGATGAGTGTGGTCTGATTTTTTCGCGTCTTGATTATGCAACAAATAAAGCGGCTAAGGAAAAATTAAAGCACGGCGACAGAGATTATATTTTACAGGTTACCACTCTTCCAAAAGATGTGAGTTATTTAAAACTTCTTTTATACACTCTCTTTTTGGGGTTAGTTGGCGGACATTATTATTATGTCGGAAAATACGTCAAAGGGGTTTTGATGACTTTAATGTTCACTTATGCTATCTTTTGTGTTATTTTCAATACCTATATTGTGGACTATATGACACTGCTTTATATACCAATGGGTGTCGGTGTCCTTGCGTGGATGATAAGTTGTATGTATGTTATTTGCAAAAAATTTAAAGTTCCAGTTTCCATTGAAATGACAGAAACGGGCGGCTTTAAAGTTTAGGAGTTTTTATGAGAGTTGTGGTTGGAATTAGTGGTGGTGTAGACTCCAGTGTCGCGGCATACCTTTTAAAGCAACAAGGGCATGATGTTGTTGGCCTTTTTATGATCAACTGGGATGCAGACGACGGACAATGCACTGCAATGGATGATTATGAAGATGTGAAAAGAGTGTGCGATAAAATTGGTATTCCATATTTTAGTGTCAACTATGCAAAGGAATACTATGACCGCGTTTTCACATATTTTCTTGATGAGTATAAAAAAGGCAGAACGCCAAATCCTGACGTTTTATGTAATCGTGAAATTAAATTTGGACCTTTCCTAGAAAAAGCAAAAGCACTTGGTGCTGATATGATCGCGACAGGGCACTATGCAAAAACTTTTCAAAAGGACGGAAAGACTTACTTAGCAAAGGCAAGTGATCTAACAAAAGACCAGTCATACTTTTTGAATCAACTTTCTCAAAGTCAACTTTCTTCTGTTATCTTTCCACTTGCAGATATAACCAAAAAAGAAGTTAGGGAAATTGCTAAAAAGCTTGACCTTTCAACTGCAGAGAAAAAGGATTCGACGGGGATTTGTTTTATTGGAGAGAGAAACTTTAAAAAATTTCTTAAGCAATATCTTCCAGCTCAAAGTGGAGAAATTAGAACTCTTGACGAAAAGGTTGTAGGACATCATGACGGCCTTATGTATTACACCATAGGTCAAAGACGTGGGCTTAATTTGGGTGGTATGCATGACGGAAATGGCGAGAGGTGGTTTGTTCTTAAAAAAGACTTGGAGAAAAATGTTTTGTATGTCAGTCAAGGCGAGTGCGAGGAACTTTTCTCAAATGGGCTTTACGCCACAGATTTCAACTGGATACCTGAAGAGCCAAAAGAAAATGAATTTGAGTGTTTTGCAAAATTTAGATATCGTCAACCTGACCAAGCGGTTAAGGTGACAGTCCTTGAAGATAGAAAAATTAAGGTCGACTTTAAAGAAAAACAGCGAGCAATAACGGAAGGTCAATTTGTTGTTTTGTATGATAAATATGGTGTCTGCTATGGCGGTGGAATTATAGATAAAAAGTTTTAGTGCTGTTAGCATTTGATATCAATTTAGAATTTAGAGTTTTGAAATTTTACTGAAATGTTATAATTAAGGAGTTAGATATGGATAAAAAAGTATTAGAAATTCTATTTGAAGATTTTGCTAAAATGCCAGAACTTGATGAAAATGATAGAAAAAGAATTATAGAAGATGTTAAAAAACATCCTGAAAAATATAGCACTAGGCAAAGATTAGGTAAATTTTATACCAATGAGGAAAAAGAAAAATATATAGAAAAATCTTTAGAGCGCAAATTGCCGTAATGATTAAAATTAATTTCTCTTTATGTGTTTTTTGATAAAATAGCAAAGTCTTTAGTAAATTTTTAATTAAAAATGTCAAATCTAAAAAATGTTTACAAATTTTGGATGAATCCTTGACCTTAAATCGCTTGATGTGATAATATATTTATGGTCAAATGTAAAATTTAATAATTTAAGTTCTTAAACCTATGCAGAGATGTCCGAGCACACGAGAAAAACTGCATTTGTAACTCACTTTCAAGGTGTTGAAAGTTCGATTTATGTTTGTTTTTCTCTTCAACCTTAAAATGTTTACACATTTCAAGGGAACCCTTGACCTTAAACCGCTCGGTGCATAAAATTTTTAAGGTCAAGTTAAAAACTAAATATTCTTTAAGTTCTTAAACCTATGCAGAGATGTCCGAGCGGTTTAAGGTGCAGCCCTGGAAAGGCTGTGTGCGAGAAATCGCACCAAGGGTTCGAATCCCTTTCTCTGCGCCAATTTTGCACCCATAGTGAAGTGGATATCACAATGGTCTTCGGAACACATATTTTGGGGTTCGATAATCCCCATAAAAAAATTATCAGTTTTGCTCCACTAGCTCAACTGTATAGAGCATTGGTCTTCGGAACCAAGGGTTGGGGGTTAGAATCCCTCGTGGAGCACCATAAAACCCTTTACTAAAGGGACTTCTAGCGATTTTTGACTTCGCTAGATTTTTTTTAGTTTACGCAAGGTTCTGCAACGCAGGTTCTTATTTATGCAAAAAAATAAACCCTAAAAAAAGATAAAAATCTTAATTTAGGGGTTCGAATTTCAAGTATTTAAAATAACGATTTTTTTTGTAAAAATGCTAAAAAATGGTTGATTGCTACAAATTTGTAACAAATTTTTCACAAATTCATGCAAGAAAACCTTTGTTTACCTCCTAAAATATTTTAATTGATTTTTGCCCCTTACAATATAATCATCGAAATTAAACCTTTGGTTTTCTTGCTTCGCAAGTTTGCCTTTGGCAAAATTTTTCGATTGAAAAAGGTCGAATTTATGAAAATGTCATATATATGACGCTTTCATCTCTTCTCCCACTTTTATAAGGACATTTAAAAATCAAAAATTTAGGCAGTAAATGAAATATTTTTAATTTTTCTAAAAAATTTTTTAATTTTCATATAAAAAGACCATCTAATCTTGCAATAAATGACTTCAACTTTTACTAATAATATTCTTTTAATACATCTATTTTGGGGAAAATGGTAAAAACTTATACATTTTTAGAAAAAGTATGTTATAATTATTTTGTATTAAAAGCAAAAGAGACCACCGATTTGCAAGAATAGATGATTTTTATTTTTTATAAAAATACACCTTTTTATAGTAATTTGCGTGGTCAAGGAGAGATTATGGCCACAAAATTAATGGATAATGCTAAAAGAAATAAAGCAGATGAATTTTATACTCAGCTTAACGATATTGAATTGGAATTAAAACACTATAAAGATCAATTGAAAGATAAAGTAATATTTTGCAATTGTGATGACCCATACGAAAGTAACTTTTTTAAATATTTTGCTATGAATTTTAATCATTTAGGATTGAAAAAATTAATTGCAACTTGCTATGATGACTCTCCAATTGCATATACACAATTTAATATTTGGGGAGAAAGCAAGACAATACCAAATAAAAATAGACATCCTTATAAGATTGAAATAAATGAAGTTCAAGATTACAATCAAGATGGTGCAACAGATCTTGCTGATGTTGAATATCTTTTAAAAAACAAAAAGAACTCTATGACTCTCTTAAAAGGTAATGGGGATTTTAGATCTGAAGAATGTATAGAATT
>CALVMX010000018.1 GCA_944349415.1 uncultured Clostridia bacterium | reverse complement strand
ATTGCCGTAGTCTTAACAAACCAAGCATCTTGTGCATAATACAAAAGTGGACTTTTGCAACGCCAACAATGAGGATAAGAGTGTTCAATAGGTTGAATTTTAAAGAGTTTACCTTCCTCTTCAAGTTTTTTGATTATGAGTTTGTCGGCATCTTTAACAAACATACCAGCAAAATCTGTTTCCGCTGTCATATTGCCTTCACTGTCTACAAGTTGAACAAAATCTAAGCCATATTTGATGCCAACTTTATAGTCATCTTCACCAAACGCTGGAGCAATATGAACAATACCTGTTCCATCTTCGGTGGTTACATAGTCATCACAAGTTACAATATATCCTTTTTTAACCTTGTCTTTAACATAGTCAAAAAGAGGTTCATATTTTTGATTTTCAAATTCCTTACCATTTTTAGTATAGATTTTTTTGTATGAGCCTTCTTCAAACAAGGTTGGAATGAGTTTGTCGAGCATAATATAGTTTTTGCCATTTGAGAAAATTTTTGAATATTCTTCTTCTGGGTTCATACAAAGTGCAATATTGGATGGCAAAGTCCAAGGAGTTGTTGTCCAAACAAGAAAATATGTGTTTTCTTCATCCAGACTTTTCATTTGAACAAACACTGACTTTTCTTTTAATATTTTATAATTATCGCCATTTTCAAGTTCGGCTTTAGAAAGCGAAGTTCCGCAACGTGGACAATATGGAACAACTTTGTGACCTTGATAAATAAGTCCTTTTTTATCCATTTCTTTTAAAGCCCAAAACACACTTTCAATATAGGAATTGTCATAAGTTATGTATGGATTTTTCATATCCACCCAATAACCTATCTTGTCCGTCAAATCTTCCCACATTGCCTTATATTTCCAAACGGAATTTTTGCAGTGAGCAATGAACTTGTCGATACCATAGTTTTCGATATCTTTTTTACCATTAAAGCCAAGCTCTTTTTCCACTTCCACTTCAACAGGAAGTCCATGTGTGTCCCAGCCTGCCTTACGATAAATATAGTATCCTTTCATTGACTTAAAACGAGGAATAACATCCTTCATGGCACGTGTCAAAACATGACCAATGTGAGGTTTACCATTTGCAGTCGGTGGGCCGTCATGCAAAACAAAGGTTTTATCACTGTTTTCATTAAATTTAAGTGCCTTATCAATGATTTGATTATCCTTCCAAAACTTTAAGATTTTTTCTTCATTTCCGACAAAATCTAATTTAGAATCAACTTTTTTATACATTTTTCCCTCCTAAATTCACTTTTGGTGACGGAACGAAAGCAAAAATTTTACCTTGTAAAATTTTTAGAAAGGCTTTGCCTTTCTGCTTGCATAAGCAAGCACTTTCGTTCCGTCCTCCAAAACAAAAAAGTTCTTAGCAAAACAAGACTCTTGCTAAGAACTTTAAGAGCGACCACTTGTTTTACTAATGGGCTATCACCCACGCCTTCTATCACGGGAAGTCCCGTCCAAGCTTACTATAATTTCAGCCGGAAGCTCGAAAAGTGATAATTTTTTCCGTTTCATATTGCTTTCCACCAAACAGCAACTCTCTATAAATCCACTTGAAAAAATGTTGTCTTTTCTCCAAACGCCTTTACAAAGTGAAATATTAAATTTCTTTACAATTATAATAAAATAAAAAATATTTGTCAATAAAATTTAGTAATTTTCAAGCACAGTATTCATTTTTAAAGCATCAGTACCAGTAATAATGCCAAGAGGTCTTTCTTTAGTTCCTCCATTTTTGGTTACAATAATCGCTAATAACTTAGAGTTGTTATGAAAATATTCCAACGCCTGCTCGACTGTAAGGTCTTTGTTTGCAAAAACATAGTAGTCGCTGTGTTCTAACTTTGAAAGCATATCTTCAATTTTGACATTATTTAAAAAGGTAGAACAAGCACCACCAGAGATCAAGTATTTCCCAAACGAATCAAGTATCTTTTGACCATTGGCAATACCTATAATTTCTCCACTATCATCATAAACAGGTATATTAGAATAAGAGGAAGAAGCCATAAGCATAATAACCTCACGCATCGACCTGCTAGCTTCAGTGGTTAAAACATCTCTTCGACAAACTGTCTCTAGTGCTTTTGGAGGTGCAGTTATTAGCCTTTCAATTTTTTCTATTTGCTCTACCACTTCTATATGAGGTTCAGCCATAATGTATTCTTCGTTTCCATGAATAATAGCATTTCTGAGCCTGCCAAAATCAATTAAATCGTCTTCATATTTTCTGACAATGTAATTCAATGCCACACTTTTCCTAATAAGTTCAGAAAAGCCCATGCTACGATTAAGATTATATCTTGTTCTAATCGCATAATCAATGTTGTTGTATGATTGAATGAATCTTTGTGCATTTGACAATGTTTTTTTCTCTTTTCCCATTTTTACCTCATTTTGTAATTACAAAATAATTATACATAAAATCACAAAAAAAGAAAAACGATTTAAGCACAATTTTCTATTTGTATAAAAATATTAGTGAAAAGAACAAAATTTAAGCTTGAGGTGCAAGTTGAATGGTATTGTTTGAACCTAAATAGACATCTGGAACTTCGCCATTTATTATCGATTCCGCCACCAAAAATTCGGTTACACTGTCGACAGTGGAATTATATGCCGGCAGAATTAAACTGACACTTGCGTAAAGATTTATAAAAAGCGAATGTTTAGTTTGATTTATTCCAGCACTTTCAAAACTGCTGGTAAATGTAGAAGTCATTGCTCCAATTTGCACAAGTTTAATATTTATTTTAGGACCTATTCCAACTAAGAATGGAAGCCCTGTAAATGTTCCAAGAGCTATATCTATACCATTATCGCCCATTCTATCAAGATAAACTTGTGCCACTTGATAAAAGCGTCTTGCAAGTTGGTTCACTAAAACAGTATTAACCGAAATTAAACTAATGTTTCCATTAGCATCTTCTTCAATGTTTACAAGGTCCTCATAAGTTAAGTTTTGTTCATTTATAACATCATAAACAGCATCACTAACAGCAGAAGTAGACAGGGAATATATACTCGCCCAAGTAGCTTCTGTGACGATAGGATTAATAACACAGAAAATATAAACAATTATGAAAATAATAAAAAATAAACAAAGTGATAGTGCGACTATCCTCCTTCTTTTCCTAGTTTTACGCTGAAGGTAACATAGCTTTTTCATTTATTTGATGTATATGCAAGAAAATGGCAAAAATTGTTATATTTTACAATTTTATAAAGAATTTGTTTGTTTAATTTTAGAGGGCGCCGAAATTTTATGGCAAAAATTTTGCCATAATGCACCGCAAATTTGCGGTGCAAAATTTTGCATAGCAAAATTTTAATTTCGGCGCATCCTCCAAATATTAACACAACATATAGTGTAATACGCAATGCATACTACACTATATTTTATTTCTTTGTATGCGATTTAAAAATTAGAGCAAATATAAATCCAAAAATAATTGCAGCGGATATTCCTCCAGCAGTAGAAGTCAAACAACCTGTAAAAATACCTAAAAGCCCTTGAGATTCCACAGCACTAATAGTCCCTTTTGTGAGAGACGCACCAAAGCCAATAATTGGAACATTAATACCGGCACCTGCAAAAGCAGAAATATAATCAAAAACTCCGATAGCTTCCAAGAAAACACCAACAAGGACAAAAGTTACAAGAATTCTTGCGGAAGTCATATTTGTTGTTATGATCAAAATTTCTCCGATCATACAAATAAAACCACCAATTAAAAACACCCATAAATAATCTAAAAATATTTCCATAAATCACCTACCCCTCATCGTTTTCTACCACAATAGCATGACAAACTCCAGGAATACTTTCTCCTTGCTGGGTCGCAGTTGTAGAAAGAAGTGCTCCAGTTGGCATGAATAGCACTCTTTTATATTGCCCATCTTGTAACTTTCTCATAATATACGAATTAAAAACTGTTGCCGAGCAACCACAACCAGAACCACCACAAAGTGTCTGTTGGTCTCGCCTATAATACATTTGACCACAGTCGCCATAATTTACTCCAAGTTTAATACCTTTATCTTCCATTAAATCGATGAGAATTTCGCTTCCCAGTTTGCCCAAATCACCAGTAACTATCAAATCATAATCGTCTGGTGTTGTTTTAGTATTTTCAAAATGAGATAGCATTGTTTCCATGGCAGATGGTGCCATTGCCGCTCCCATATTATTTACATCAACAACACCCCAGTCTATAACCTTACCAAATGTTGCCATTGTCACCCTTGGTCCTTTTCCATTCAATGATAAAACACAACTTCCTGCTCCAGTAACCGTCCATTGAGAGACAGGAGGACGCTGATTTCCAAGTTCCAAAGGGAAACGATATTGTCTTTCTGCTGTTGAAAAATGTGAGGCAGTGCAGCAAACAACATTTTCAAAATATCCTCCATCGACAAGAATAGAAGCAACAGCCATTGATTCTGCCATAGTAGAACATGCCCCATAAACTCCAAGGTATGGAAAATTAAAAGCACGTGCTGCATATGAGGAACTTATGATTTGATTAAGTAAATCGCCTGCCACTAGCACATTGATATCTTTAACCGAGAGTTTTGCTTTTTGAATGGCTCCAGTAATAGCGTTTTCTATCATTTTTCTTTCCGCTTTTTCGTAAGTCTTTTCGCCAAAAAGGTCATTTTTCATTATATAGTCAAAATAATCTTTAAAATTCCCCTCACCCTCTTTAGGTCCAACAATGGAATAGGAGCCAATAATTTTCGGTTGCTTTTTAAATTTTATTGTTTCGCATTTCATACTTCCTCCTACATAAATAAGCCAACAATGTAGTAAATTAGCCCAACAAAAGAACTTGAAACCACACCAAAAACAATAATTGGACCGGCAATAGTGAACATCTTTACACAAATACCATAAATAATACCCTCATGTTTAAACTCAATTGATGGACTAGTTATAGAATTTGAAAAACCTGTGATAGGAACAATGGTTCCACCACCAGCAAAGCGTCCAATTTTGTCATACACACCAATACCGGTTAAAAATGCAGCAATAAAAATTAGGATAATGAGAGTATAAGACCAAGCCGCCTGTTCTGACAAATTAGGAACTAAATATAACAATAAATCATTAATACCCTGCCCTATAAGACAAATCAAGCCACCTACCCAAAAAGAGTTGAAAAGTGTGGGAAAAGGCCGCGTTTTAGGAATTTTCGCTTTGACATACTTGTTATACGCCTTTATTCTTTCTTCTTCGTTCATAAAATATAACCTCTAATTAAATTTTGCCCATAACTTTAAAAATTAATCTAAAATTAATAGGAAGTTAGAATAAATTTTGTAATTCCATTCAAACTAAGAACAAGACATAAATTGGTAGATTATAAAAATTTTCAAATTTTGTCCAAATAGGAGGTAAAAATGAAAAAAATAATACTTGGAGGAATTGCTTTTCTTCTCGCTGCCACAACATTAGTTGGATGCAACACGTCAGAAGACGCAACAGTTACACAATTAACTAACGAACTTGACAAAACTAACAACTCTGTATCTAATGCTAAAACCTTAACTGAAAGCGACCTTGAAGTTACAGAAGAAGTTTTAGACAAACTTGCCACTGAAAATCAAAGCGAAAACATTCAAAGAAATATTTATATAGCAAAAAATGCCATTCAAAACGAACAAAATTGCAAAAACGAAGTTATGGCAAAAACTGCTCGAATAAAAAAATACCTTTCAAAAAATGATTTAAAACTTGCTAAAAATCAAACGTCAGCTTTAAAGGACTTATCTAAAAATCTTTCGGCTTATAATAACAGTATTTCATACTCCGAAAAAGAGTTTAATTCAGCTATTAAAAATTATAACAATATTAAGAAAAATGCTGGCAAAAATCCTGAAAGAGTTAATGCCAAGCTCAATAGAATTGCTTGTAACTCAAATGCAAGATGTGCTTATTACGAAAATCTTTTAAACACTTTAAATCAAGTGGAAGATGTCTTAGGTATTGAAGAATATAATCCATATTCCAACGAAAATTACAACTATGGCTATATAGAACAATACGAGCCACAAGAAGTTGATAACCTTGAAGAAACAGAGGAACATTTACAAGAAGACATCAATGAAGATGAAAGCGAAACTCCTAAACAAGAAAAGCCTAAAAAACGCAGATTTAAGAAAAATATAGACACCTACTTAAATGAAGAAGATAAAGAACAAAATTTAGAAAATTTAGAATCTGAAAATCCTAATTACAACCAAAATAATGGTTATTTAAACAACCATTTAGGCAAAAGAAACTTGAATAATTATAACGCCGACACCTATGGCCCAACAAAAAGGAATATAGACACCTATCGTCCATACAACTATGGTATGCCATATAATAATGGAATGAACGGAATGAATGGCATGTATCCATATGGTGGCTACAATACTTCATATAACTATCCATATGTAAATGGAGGAAATGGTATGTATAACACACCATATGGCTACAATTCCAATAATTTTAATCGAATTGCCACTCCTTACGTAAACACTGAAGAAGTAAACGAGGAAGAAGAAGTAAAGATAACACCAAACGAGCAAGAAACAAAAGAGGAAAACGAAAAACCAGAAATAAAATATGTTAAAGTAAAAAGACCAGAAAAGATAAAAAACAGAAAAATTTTAAATAAAGAATTTAAGGATGCAAATTTAAATAACAATATTCAAAATTTTAATAACAATGATTTAAATAAAATCGAAAATAATGAGACAAAAGAGATAAAAAACATAGACAAAAACTGTGAGGACTGCGATAAGTTAGAAGAAGATAAAATTAATAGTTTAGATGAAAATTGTGAAAATTGCACATCTTGTGAAATTAAAAAAGACTTAGGAGAGCCTAGATTAGAGGAATTTGAAAACGAAGAAATGAAAATAAAAGAAATAAACACCAGTTCTCTTGATGTAACATATGTAGCCGATGACGAAGAAAGAGTAAAAGCAAACTAAAGCACGGATTCAACCGTGTTTTTTTAATTAACTATAGTAAAACATATTTGTTTAAAATTTTGTAATAAATTACACTTAAAATTTTTAAAACTATCTTAGACAAAATAAAAAAACAAAAAGCTAACTTTAAAACATTTTTTTACTTTAAAACATATTTCTCTGCTAATCGCTTTTTATTTCAGTTATTTCAAATTATTTTGGAGCTAACGGCGGGAATCGAACCCGCGACCTGTCGATTACGAATCGACTGCTCTACCGACTGAGCCACGTTAGCAAATACATTGAATATTATATAATTATTAACATTTTTTGTCAATTAATTTAATTAAATAGACATAAAGACTTTAAACATTGAAAATCTTATAGTTTTTATTAAATTTGTTTTGTATTAAATCATATTTATGTTAAAATGCTAATGAGGTATTGTATGATTAATGAAAATAACAAATTAAATATTGCTATGTTTAGCGATTCCTTCTTTCCAACCATGGGAGGAAGAGAAAAAGTCATTGACTATTCAATGCGAGAAATTATTAAAAATAATAACGCCTTTTTATGTGCCCCAAAAATAAAAAATAAAAAATATCCTGATTTTTCAGATGCTAATCTCCCATACAAAGTTTTTAGATGTAATAGTATTGAAATTTTGACAGATTCCTATCTTTCAATCTGTAATAGAAAATTTCGCAAAGAGGTGGAAAAGCAAAAGTTTGACATCATTCATTGTCAAACTAAATATGCTCTTCTTAACTATGCCTTTAAACTTAGAAAAAAATTTTATGTTCCAGTCGTAACGAGCGTGCATACAAACTATCTTGATGTATACACAAAGCAGTTACCTAAATTAATTCGAAACATAGCACTAAAATATATTGTTAAACAAATGAATAAGTGCGACAAAGTTATTGCGGTTTCAAACTATATGAAAAATCAAATAATTTCTTTGGGCGTAAAAACAGATGTTGTCGTAATTAAAAACGGAACTCATTGTAAAGAGACGGACTTATTTGATAAAAATTATATTCGTGAAATGTATAACATTGATGACGATACCTTCGTGCTTTTATATGTTGGCAGAATTATAAAAGAAAAGAATATCGGTTTTCAGCTTGAAGTTATTAAACGAGTCAAGGAATTAACTAATAAAAAGTTCGTTTTCCTGCTTGTTGGCGATGGAAAAAATATGCAAGAATTTAAGAAGCTTGCAAAAACTCTTGAAATTGAAGATTATGTAAAATTTATAGGACAAATTAATGACACAAAATTGTTATATTCAATTTATAAACAAGCAAATCTACTCTTCTTTTCTTCATTAATTGATAGTGATGGACTTACTATTGTAGAGGCAGCATTTAACTCTGTCCCAAGTTTAGTTATTGAAAAAACAGGTGGCGCCGAAAGAATAGCAAATAATGAGAACGGTTTTATCACAACAAGTGATAAAGAAGATATAGCAAACAAAATCGTTGAAATTCTTGACAATAAATATAACCTTTCATCTATCGGTCAAAATGCTAGAAATACAATACCAAAATCTTGGGAAGAAGTCACTCAAACCTATTTAGAGGAATATAGAAAAACAATTGAAGAGTTTAAAAACAAAAAAATTAAATGCTAATTACGGCATTTAATTTTTTATTTATTAATAATAATTTCCACTTTTGAAGGATGACCTTTTGATTTTTCCACCGCCACCACCAAAGCCGCGACGTTTAACCAAGAAAACAATTAAAATAATTAATCCAATAAGCAGTAATCCACCAGCCACAGAACCTACAATAATCCAAATTAAAGCGTTGTTTCCGCTGTCATCAAATTCAGTATTAAAAGTCATTGAAAAGCCGTCGCCATAGTCTGGAACATTAAGGTTTGCTAAATTTAAATTAAATTGGTATAAAACTCTTCCATCCTCCAATGTTTGAGGTCCGTCACCCACCATTGTGCAAAATTCCACTGTCACGTCATCGAGTGTGTAGGTGTTGAGTTCTTGCATAAAAATTTCTGCATCAAAAGTATAATTTGGCTCAAGATAAAGTTGCATGCGAAGTTCCGTCAATTGTTTAAAAATCGAAATTGAAGTTCCAGTTTCTTCAATGACATATTGATTACTACCTAAAATAACTTGACTTACACCTTCATCAATAACAAAAATCAAATCGCAGGCATCAGCAACATATTTAGCATAAATTTCAAAATCATCAACAAAATACCCTTGTCCAAAAGTAACCGTAATATCTCTGGAGAGATTATCAGGATCTGACAACAACAAATCTGTGCCATCTTCTCCTGCACCTACTAAATACCAGCCTTGAAAAGCATAATAAGAAGTTGAAATAGCACTTGTGGTGATAGTTACTTGATAATTATAAGTTAAATCAGAAATGGTAACTTCACGAAGAGTTTGGTTTTCACCACCACGATAATAAACAAAACATTCTGACTTAATTTCTTCAGTCACAATATTTCCATCTTCATCATAGAGACGATAGTTAAAGACACCTCTAAAAGTTACTGGAGAAATACTGATAGTATAATTTCCGCTGTAATTTGAAGTAACGCCATTAATAGAAATAGTATAGTAAATACCATCATCGGTGACTTCCGGTTCTAACATAGAAATTCTCTCATAACCAGCAACACTGACAAGTGAATATAACCCAGTCTCCTCGTCATACCTAAAATTTGCTACCGTTGTTGTCCCTAAAGTTAAGCTAGAGAGCCTATAGAAATCTTCATTTATTTGATTTTCTCCTGTCGCAAAGCGGAAAGTAAAAGAAGCGGTGTCGTCATACCTATAATTATCAGCAAAAGGAGTTGTGATTTCTAACACATTAGTCACAGTAGCAGACAATGAGAAAGTATCAATAAAAGCTTGCAAATTTATATTGCTTTCCGATGTTCTCCAAATATTCACAAAATCCCAGTGGTCTCCTTGAGAAACATTCCAAGATTTAGTGGAAAAATAACTTTGTATACCACTAGAAAATCTTTGTATAGTCGAAGCTGATGAAACTAAATTAGCTTCAGCATTCGTCATATCATAGTTACCTTTATTTCCAAAAGTATCAAGCAAAGTTCCATCGTTGTAGTAATAAATATAGGAAATATTATTTCTAGAAGGTGCTGGATTAGAAATATAACCGCCAATTCTTCCGACAACGGCATCACTGTAAGGTATATCTAAAGATGTTTCTGTAACGCAATTAATTATTTTTGAGTTGGCCTGACTTACATAGCCAACAATGCCACCAGCATAAACTCTGCCAGCATAACCATCTAAAACGTTAACTGACACTGCTGTTTGACTTATAGTAAAAATAACAGAAGAGTTGTCAAGATTTCCAACAACGCCACCAATTTTGACAATATCAGCATAAATACTACTTAAATTAATTGTTGGAAGTGTAACTCTGTCTGACTGTCTACGCATGATCGAATTTGTTATTGAAGACTCTTGTAAATAACCAGCCATACCACCAAAATTAAGATTTTTAAAATATGTAGTAGCATCCGAATCATCTAAAATAGTTAAACCATCGAAATCTGCATTAATATAACATTTGTCAATAGTAGTGTTAATCGCTGAGCCTACTAACATACCAATATTTGAATTAGCTGAGTTAAAATTGTTTAACGTAATACTGTAATCTGAAGTTATTTGCAAGTTTTTGATAGTAGCACCTACTGTATAACCAAAAATACCGGCATAAGTATTATTGCCAGATGCATCCTCTAAAACTAAACGAAAATTTGAAATTGAATATCCATGACCATCAAAAGTTCCTTGAAAAGGATGTGCCAAAGTTCCAATAGTGTTGGTAATTGTGGTTCCAGTAAGATCAATATCTTCCACAAGCACAATATTTGCCGTTTGATTTCTTTCTGCAAGCACTTCTTCGTCATAAGTGTTTATAAATTCACTAAAAGACAGATTTCCATCACCTGCAACATTAGCAAGATAAATAGTTTCGCCCGTTTCTGCAGAAACAGAATTCAAATTAAAGTTAGAAATAAAAAATATACCACAAATAAAAAGTGGAAGGCAAAGAAGCAAACTTATAAAAGAAATGGATTTTTTCATAATTTCCCTCTCTACTTTAATTTAACATAATTTAATATATTTTTCCAAATATATTTGCAAATTATTTATAATTTAATTTTAATTTTTCAATATTATTTTTAATTTTTAATAATTTTTAATAAAAAATATATTTTACAAATTGAAATTTATTTGTTAAATCTAAGTTTTTTTGCTAATCTTTCTTTATCTTTTTGAATTTCACTTTTTTTCGGATGAAAAATATTCTTCGGCTTAGTCATAAGATAATATCTAAGCTCATCAAGAGCGTGGTCGTCTTTTTTTATAGGATTATCGCCATCTCCCCACCAATAAGACTTGATTTCTCTAATTAAATTGACACAATTCTTAAAGATAAATAATCGACTTCTCCCCTCTGCATTTTTTAGATAAGATTTTACAACAGCAATACCAGAAAACATATCTTTATTGACTTTTGTGTTCACCAAAATACCATTATCATTAAAAAGTTCAACAACCGTTTTTTCACTTGAAAGCGTTTTTTGACTTGCTGCTGGATCAATTAAGGCAATAAGTTTTCCCGATCTATCTCGCTTCCAACCTAAGATATCGGCAATTTCTTTAATTTTATTAGCATGATAAGCAACATCTTTTTCCGCTTCATAATGTTCAGCGACAACATAGACATTTCCGTCAAAATCAACGCAATAGAAATGAGCGGAAAGTGGATTATGAAGCCCAGGGTCAATAGAAATTGTATCTTGCCACTCTTTCGGGATATCAAAAGGTTCAATAACATTAACATTCTCGTCAAATTCTGGATAAACAAGTCCGCTACTTGCACGAAATTTTCCATATCTTCGCGATTCAATTTCGTCTTGTGACATATTTTTTGTCATATTTTCAATTTCGTCTTTTGAAAGGTAAGGATTATCCGCCCACTCCATTTGTTCATACCAAACTTCGTTATCATTATTTTCGTTAAGATATATTTGGTTGTATACCCACGTAAGCCCTTTAAGCGGAGTCATTGTTCCGAAAATTTCTCCGCATTTATCTAAAACTCTCATTCGACATTCTTGATATATGTCATATGGAGGCTCCTCGTCGAACCAAACATAGTCTAAAGAGGCTCCTTGGAATTTTTCTCGGCCTTGGTCACAAGTTCTAAAACCAATTTTGCTTAGTCCACCAACTTCACTTCGGACAACTATAAAATCTATAACCCCACTTTCTAAACTTCCTTGTGCCCCGGAAAGCATAACCACTTTTTCGATATAATGTTCTGGCAGATAATGAAGTATCTTTTTTTGTGCAACATCTCTTTGGACTTGTCGTGAAAGAGAAACCACCCAACCTTCTGTCAATTTATTTTTCTTGTAAGGATGTATTCCACAAGCAAGATACACCACTTCGACAGCACCACACTCTGTTTTCCCAGAACGATTTCCTCCGAAAACCCAACGATTTCTTTTCGGGCATTTATGAAACAATAATTGCTTTTTGTGGACTTTTTCTCCTTTGTTATACGAAATTATTGGAATATTTTTTCGTTTTTCCATTTCATTTTCAATTTTTTTTAAATTTATAATAGTTTCCTTCATAAATATTACCTCATAAAATACAAAAAGATTTAAATAATTTAATTTTGCGACATTTTTCTTTTATGAAATCGAAAATAAATAATCTAAAATGAAGATATGAAAAAAATAAGTATCTTTTTATTTATACTTTTAACCTTTTTAAATTTTCCGCAAACAGCCAAAGCGGAAACCTTATACTTTGGTAAAATCCAAAGTGAACAAGCCTATTTTTATAATTCCCCAAACGAATATTCTCAACTTTTTGTAATACCTTATTCCTATTTTGTGCAAGTTACAGACGTCGAGGACGAAGAATTTTATAAAGCCACTTACAAAGATTTGGAAGGATATATCCTAAAAAGTGATGTAATTCTCATGGCAGGTCAGCCAAACACGCCCTATTATAACGATACTTTTTTAAACTATTCCGCTTTCTCTCTTTATACTACCCCTCAAACCTCCTCGTCAGAAGTCACAAGTTTTTCCGAAAATCAAAGTTTTAATTATTATGGAGCCATGGAAGGCGAAGAACTAAAAGAGTCAATAACCACTTGGTTTTATTGCACAACCAACTTAAATGGACAAACCTATTATGGCTATATTTACTCAGGAATTGTCAACGAAGAGATAAGGATAACCATAAACACTGAAACCTTTGACGAGGTAAGCGAAGAAGTGTTCACAGCAACCACAAATGGACAAGAATTTTCCGCACTTTCCACTGGAACAAAAATCCTTCTTATAATTTCTATCGCTGTTCCAAGCATTTTCATCCTGTTTTTCTTAATTAAACCGTCCAAAATGAAAAAGCAAAAAGTTGAGAAAAAAGGAATAAGAAAAATTCAACATGGAGACTATTTTGAATTTGACGATAAGGACCTATAACGCAACAACTTTGTCAAGTGAATTTTGTGAAATAACAAAATCATCACTTGATTTTTTTGACATTAAATCGTTATGAAAATTTAAAATCCAGCGTTCGTTTTTCAGCATTTGTTTAAGCCGAAAACTATCATAACCTTTCCTTAAAAGTATATTGGAAAACATTTCTTCTGCATGGTTTATTTTTCTAAAAATAGAACGTTTACTTAACAAATTTTTTTCTGCAATATCCATAATCTTTTGCTTATTGACATATCTAGCAATAAGAATCAAAGCATCTTTTTTAGGAATAGCCATAAGCGTATCTTCAATTATGATTTTTAAGTTAATTAAAGTAACCTTTCTCTCAGACAAATCTATTAATTTGTTAGATATTGTCAAAACATTGTTTTTTTCATAGTCCGATTTTGAAAAATAAAAGGAATTTAAAGCCGTTTTAAGTGTAATTTTATCAATAGCGTCCGCAATAGTATCTAGATAACTATAAACTCCTAATAAAGTTTTTGACCAACATTTTTCCTTCATAATATACTCTCCTTTGCAAAACAAGAGAGATTATAAAATCAAAAATTTTGATAGTCAAATTTATGTGCCAACTTTTTTTGTAATATTTTACAAAATTTTACAAATATGTATTTTTTGACGTCATTTTGTCACTAAAATAGCGAAAAAATGATGTCATATTTGTCGAAAAAATAGTTTTTCTTTCTGTTCTTTTCAAAAATTGTCTAATTTTTTTAATATAAACAAAAAAAACTGCTTATTTAAAGCAGTATTTTAAACTATTTAGCCATTTTTTTCTCCAGTCTTTCTTTTTTCTTTTGAAGTCGTCTTTCCTTTTTCTCTAATTTCTTTTGAGACATTTTCTTGCCTTTGCCTTTAAGCTCTTCTTCCGCTAAGGACTGCTTCAAAGATTCTGGATTATCAAGGTATTTTGTAAGAAGTCTAACGCTGTTACCATAATAAAGACCGTCTGCCACTCTCTCATCTAAAGAAAGTCCAAGTTCCATAATTTTTTCTGTGCGAATATTTCCATCTCTGTCACTTACTGGGACATAATCCACCTTCCCTAAAGCTCCAAACATAGTTGTTGTTCCGAAATTGTATAAGTGGTGATAAACTTTCCCAAGTTTTATACTCTTAAGGTCGGTAACAAAAATTGAGGTATGGAAAGGACTGGCATCAATTAATGATTTTGGAAGAAGTCCATATCTATCAAAAAATCTAATGATTTTCATTGCTGCCTTAAACATCCAGTAAGGCATTTTACCAAGTATACCTGCCACTTTGGTTGTTTCATGAGTGCTTTCTACATTTTTACCGATATTTCTTGCTATCTCATCGTCCACTATCTTTTTTACTTCATAAATATTTTCGCGACCTGTGAAATGGAATTTTAAAGTTATTTCATCCGCATCATCAGTAAGTCTAGGTTTAACAGCCATAGAAACTGTGATTTCATTTCTTTGATATATTTGACAATTAACAATAAAACGATTTGTTTTTGGTCGTTCGTAAATCATTCTTACACAAGCCGCGATTAAAATTTCGGTATAATTGAAATGAACACCATTTTCTTGTCTTTCCTTTAAAATAAATTCATCCAAAGGTTTGCATCTAATCGCTTGTTTATACAAATTTACACCGTCTATTCTTTCCGGCATAAAAAAAGGTCCTGCTTTTTCAATAACCATCAAATTTTTAACTCTTCTTCCGTCTGCTCTTCTTCCAAACATAATCTTTTCCTCACTTTTTAATATTTCTAGAAAACTTTTTTCTTATCAAATTTTTCTCTTTTCCGTTTTCACTCGGTTCATAATAAACTCTATCTTTCAATTTGTCAGGCATGTATTGTTGAGCCACATATCCGCCAAAATCATGAGGATATTTGTAGGCTCCATGCCCGTCTTTGTTGGTGCTAGGATGATTTTTTAAATGATTTGGCACATTATCTTCGCGTTCATTTTCCGCATCCTTTTCTGCCTTTTTCATTGCTTTTAAAACGCTGTTTGATTTTTCTGCCTCACATAAATATATTATGGCATGAGAAATGTTTAAATAACACTCTGGTGGCCCAATTTTTTCCACCGCATACATAGCAAGACAAGCCATTAAAAGCGCATTCGAATCCGCCATTCCAATATCTTCGCTTGTGCTTCCCTTTGTGCAAATCCGTGGCATAAAAACACCTTATTAAAATCATTTTCATCGGAATTACCGCTTTTTTCATTATACTTATTATTTTCAAAATTGTCAAACTTTAACTTATATTTTACTTCAATTTTTTCATCAAATATCGTAATTTTATTAATTAAATTTATAAGCATTGATTTTTTCTCTTTTAAATTTTGTAAGTCAAATCTTTCCGACCAATCTTTTATACCTTCGTCAAGTATTTTGTTTTTATTGATAACATCCCTTAAATTTTCAATTTTTATATTAAGTTCATCACTTTTTTTACTTAATTCTAATATGTCCTTTTCTTTACCTTCTATTAATTCCGTTATCAAACTTTCTGAAAACTTGCTTTGTCCAATAAGTATTTTGTAAACTTCTTCTTTTAGTTTTTCTAATTCTTTTTCTTTTTGTTTTTGCTCCCTTCCAATTCTTTTTAATTGTTCTACAAATTCACTCTCTTGTTCTTTCATGTTTTCTTCTTGTGTAATAAGCAATGTTTCTATATCACTCTCAAGTAAAAATTTTTTTGCATCATCAATTATAACTTTTTCAAGTTTATCGGCATTTATTGGTTTTTTATCACATTGTCCTTTTTTTGGTAGTCTATGTGATCCACACCTATAGAAACTTGATTCGTGAATATACATAGAACCATCCTGTCGCTGTTTTCTACATGTTTGAGTGTGAGCAGTATATTTTCTATCACATTCACAATATAATAATCCTGTCAAAAGTTTCGATCCTCTAACCGTAGGTCTTTTCTCATTTACAACTTTTCTATTTTCAGTCAGCATATTTTGAACTTCATAAAATGTTTTCTCATCAATAAATTTTAGATGCTCCATTATAGGTGAAACCATCTTAATATCTTTTGATACTTTACCTAATTCATAAATCCCTATATATAATTTATTTCTTAAAATCTTTGCCACTGTGTTTGATGCCCACAATGTTCCTTTTTTAGTAGGTACACCTTCATCGTTTAATATCTTGGCTATTGTTTTTGAACTATAATGCTCTTTGTATAAGTTGAATATCTTTTTTACTATCTTTGATGCATATGGATCAATTTCTATATCAAATATTGGTCTACCCTTAAAGTTTAATGTTCCTTTACTTACTGTTTTATATCCATAAGGTGGATTGCCACCTCGCCACTTGCCTTGCTCTACACCTTTCACATTTGCATCTTTAATTCTTTGAGATGTTTTTAAACTTTCGCCTTCTGCCTGCCAAAACCTTATATAAGTCATCAATTTATCATTATGTGTTTTAGCAGAAATTTCGCCTTCTGTATAGGATAAAACTTTAATACCTCTAGCATTAAGGAATGAAACTATAAGTGGTGTTTCATCTGCTATTCTTCCTAATCTATCAGACATATAAATGCCTAGAACTTCGAACTCATGTCTATCGGCCATTGCTTTCAATCGCACTATTTCATCTCTGTTCTCTGCCGATACTTTAAAGCCTGATACACCACCTTCTACCAACTCTTCTTTTAAAACTTCGTATCCTAGTCTTTCTCCCCAAGGTCGAAGTATGCTTCGCTGTAATGGTATGTCATATTCAATATGTCCATCTTCTCTTACAATCTTTTGAGTTTGCTTTTTTGTTGAATTTCGAAGAAGTATCAACATTCTTGGTTTTCTAGTTTCAGTTTCCATTCTAATCTCCCATTATTTCCTTAATACAAACACTGTCACAAAAACAGAATAAAGTCCAGAGAAAAGCCTAAATAAAAAGCAGAAAAACCCACTTTTTTAAATTATAATCGTACCGTGCCAACTCTACACTGTCATCAAAAAAAACTCGCTTAAAATAGCGAGTTCCTTTGATGGTTGTGTATTCTTGAAATTTTATTTCTTTGTCTTTATATTCGTTACTTCTTGGCACCTCATCACGCAATGGTGCTTCTTGCATTAAACACCATCCTGGCTGTTATCTTCTGATTGTTCATCATCTTGTGTTTCATTCTTTTGTTCTTTGACATCAATACCAAATTGCTTTAATTGTTTAAAGATTTGGTTGCAACCTGTTGCAGATAGTCCACTAGCACCACCAATAAGTATTGCAGTGCCAATATTTGTTGCAGATATAATTGATGGTATAAAATAAAAACAAATAATGCCAAATATAATTCCCAATACACCTGCTATAATAGGAATAATTCGAATAAGCGTTTCATTATCTTTTGCTATAAATTTTTTATAAATTTCCATAAGAACAAAAACCAGTGCAACAATAACTGGTACACAAACTATTTCTAACATTTATCATTCCCTCCATCTGTCGAATTTTCAATCAAAAAATCGAGCATTTCTTTATTTGCTTCTTCATACAAATCCATTGCCTTCTTCATTTCGCCATTTGTTTTTCCATCTCTCAATGCAACTGAATTTGCGTGAGTAAGTTCGCCTATGGCATTTATACTCTTAATAACGAGAATATCTTTTTTGTGAGCTATTTCTTCCCTTTTTTCATCTTGTTTTGCTTTCTTTTTGAAAAAGTGTTGCAAGAAAAAAAGCACCATACCACTTATGATGCTTGCCAAAACACTTAATATAATCGATACCATCTTTTCTCCTTTTAATAGAAAATGGCAAAGCCTGGAAGTCCACCATCTCCGCCATTTGCTCCGCCTGCGGGTGAACCTGAACCACCGCCTCCACCTCCAGATGTTCCCGCTTGTCCTGCAGAGCCTGTTCCTGTATCTCCCGCTTTACCACCATCTCTATAACCACCAGCACCACCACTGCCATGAGATGTTGTGTCTTTATTATCTGGTCCTTGTCCGCCATAACCAGTTAAATATATTCTCCCATAATTTCCTTCTGGATTTCCAGCATAAGGCGATTGTGAGTTTTTAAAAGTATTATCTGTTCCATTCCAACCATTGTATTTCTTTTTGCCAGTTTGACTTGCTTCAAGCCTTTCTATAAGTGGCAAATTGCCATATGATTGAACAACCGTTGCTCCACCACCTTGTAAACTATCGGTATACCATCTAGGATTATTGCTTACCCCACTATAACCACCATAGCAACTGCACCAAGCAGAATTTAGGTTTGATGATGCATAAACCTTTATCCCTGGTGCCTGATAGGTTGTGTCACTACTATTATTTGTCCTTCCTGTCTTATCAGTATCGGAATCAGTGACAAATTTTAGATATTCGTTATTGCGAATTAAGGCGGTAAGCATAACTTTACCGCCTCCACCACCGCCGACACCGCCCCAGTTGCCAACTAAAAACCAATATGCTCCACCACCGCCTTTACCACCTGCACCCCAGCAAACTAAATTTACTATGCAGTCTTTGTTCTTTGCGTGTGATGTAGTAACTAGAAATCCTGATGCTTTGTTTGGCTCAGTTGTTAAATATAAACTACCATTTACATTGTTTAAATAGTTAGTTTGTCCAACGCCCTCACGCACCGCTTTGTATGAGACATTTCTTGGCCTTGTTCCATCATACATAACCTTTTGAACAACACCATTTACCTTGATTTTGCCTTCAGCGGCATCATAATCAGGGTTCGAACTATAATTATTGGCATCAGGCAATTTCCAACCAGTAATAATCTTTTGAGCTCCAGAATCAACCGTTGAGCTTATGCCCTTTATTTTCCCTGGAAATGCTGGATGTTGAGTTCCTACTTCTGTTGTTTCAATTGGAGTTGTGTATTCCAAGATATCAACACCATTTATTTTTAGTGTTCCCATTTAACAGTCCTCAACTTCACTTACTATTTTATCTTTAACAGCTTGATACAAGGTTGAAAGGTCATTTGATTTTATTTCTTCAATTCCAATAATCATATTGCCCATGTAATCTATTTTCTTGCTAAAACTATCTTCTAGTCCAAGTTCTACCCATTTTTCTTTGTATTTTAGTTTGGTAAAATCTATATCTTCTTTTAATAACTTATCTATTAAATATAAGCCTTCCTCTTGCATACTTTCGTGCAACTCAACTTTTTCTTTAATGGTTGGATGATTTGAAAGAAATTCATCTCTATCTTCAATTGTGTCAATTGGTTGTATGGCATTTGTTTCATCAATAATTGATGAAATATTATTAACTAGAAATGTATTTACATTGCCAGCAAAGTTTTTAACCTTGTTGTAAATTTCTTTTTCTCTTTGTCTTGTTTCTGCTGATGCATACACTCCCATTTCAATATCAGTCGAATTTTCAACAAAGTTACTAGTGCTTTTTATAATTTTATAATAGTTATTATCAAAAAATATTGCCATAGACATCTCCCTATACTAAATCAACGACTTTAGCTTTCAATAAAGTAAAAGTCGTTGTTCCATTAAGCATATTATTAATTTGTGTTTGTAAGTCATCATATTTAGCGTTAAGTTCACTGGTTGTAGAAAGTTTTTCCCAACTTCCCCATTCTGTATTACCTGTTCCTACTCTATAATAAATTCCAGACTGGTTTTGTGCAATTTGCGATGGATAGCCACCAGTACTATCTGTCCACATACAACTTGTTATAACAATTGAATATGTTCCAGCACCAGATAATCCAATTATCTCATTGGACTTAAATTCGCATTGAATAGTTTGTGGCGAAGAATTAAAATATTCTTCCGGTGTAGAGTTCACATTTCTAGTGTCATATTCGCTCAAATATTTACTTTTACCAACAATACTTGCACCTGAAATTATGCTTGAAATATCAGTGCTATTTTGAGAAATCAAGTTCTTTATAGTAGTAGAAAAGTTGGCATCATTATCTATTGCCTGTGCTATTTTCTTAAGTGTATCTAGACTATCTGGGGAATTATCGACAATTTGATTGATAGCTCTCTCTACCGAACTTGCTATCAGGTCTTTTAATATTCGCCCTTGATTTGCGGATAAGGCATAATCTGCATGTTCAGAGGTTAAATTATCAATAATTGTTATGCCGGCATCATTGCCTTTCAATGCTAGTAATCCCCAATAATCGTTGTCAGCACTATCTGTTGGAGTTTGGTTTATGTTTGTAATCTTGCAATAATATGTGCAACCATATCTACTAATTGTATCAATATAATACTCATCATTGATATATTGAGCACCACTATCCCAAGCACCACGATTTCTATATGAAGTTCCTTTCTTTGGCTCTGGTAAAGTAAATTTTAAATTTTTATGCTTTGTTTCGTTATTGGTTTCAATTATAACATTTGGATCTTGTTCACAATCTACTACCTCTTTTGATACTGTTAAATTATCCACTATTTCTAATGCTTTATTCGAAGTGTTCACAGCATCATTTGAATTGGTCAAGGCTTTTTGAGAATTGTTATTGGCAGTTTCTGCATCCTGTGCTGCTTCACTTGCGGATTGTTGAGCTTGCTTGGCAGACTGTTGAGCCTGTAAAGCCGATGATTGAGCTTGGCTTGTTAATCTTGATGATTCTTCCACTAATTCCAAACTTGATTGTGCAGATATGGCAGCTTCGTTGGCCTTTGTTTCACATTTTTTAGCATGTTGTTCTGCTTTTGCAGCATCTTGTTGTGCCGACAAAGCACTTGCCGCAGACTCGCTTGCACTATTTTCTGTAGCTTTTGCAGATTCCATTGCTAAATTGCTATATTCATATGCTTTTAAAATAAGATCTGGATTTTCTATGCTTAATTGTTTAGCATAATTAATTGCTTCATTAATTTTAATTTTAATCAGCTTAAATGGTACAAATGTTTCGCTCTCATCACACAAATAAGCAATAAATTGAATTTTTAATTCTCCATTTACAGTGACCTGTGTTGGCAATGTAAATACAAAATTTAATTTATCAAA
>CALVMX010000017.1 GCA_944349415.1 uncultured Clostridia bacterium | reverse complement strand
GCTTTAAGAGAATAGGCATAACAAATATGAGTGGCTTTTTTATGCTCTTTTCTTAAAAATTCAAGAGCCTTTTCCACTTCTTCCACATTCTTACACGACAAACGATAGCCTAAAAATCTCGACTTTTTTTCTGTTATCTCAACAACTTTTGCAAAATTCATAATTAAATTATATCAAATTTATTTAAATTATGACAAATAAAACTCTTGCTTTTATAATAAAAAATACTTAAATTTTATAAACAAAATAATTAAAGAAATGTTATTTCTAAATAAAAAGAATGAAAAATAATGATTTTTTTAAGAAAAAACAAGAAAAAAGTGAATTTTTCTTGTTTTTTTCATTATTCTTCCTCTTCAGTATTTTTTTTCTTCTTTTTGCGTTCTTTTCTTTCTTCTTTTTGTTTTTTGATTTCTTCTGGAGAAAGTTCTCTAATTTTAACCACACTTTCTGCTATTTCAAATCTATTTTTATTAACTGGAGCAAGTTCCTTGCAATATCTTGCAATAATTCCGTCAACATGTTCTCTTTCCATTTCATAATTTGGATCATCTTCCATTTTCAGAGAGAAAATTCTCTTTTTGCCCTTTCTTCCAGTTCTGACATCTCGAATTTTTAAATCCTCAAACGAAGCCGTCATCTCATAACCTGTTCCGCTGACAATTTTATATCTATTCCCTCTAATTTCAATATCAATATATGGAGTGGTATGTTTCACAATATCAACAAGATTAACAGTAAACAAGTTGTTGAAAATATTGTTAATTTCTTCCGCTATTTGAGTTGGAAAGTCGCTTGGCTCATCACTAGGATCACATTCACCTAAAAAGGATTTTTTCTCTCGAAGTTGTTGCGAAGAAGTTAAATTATTCACACGCACCAAAGAAAAGTATGTCCTTCCTGGAACAGTTTTCTTTCTAAGATTAAGACCTACTCCGGTTAAAAGTTTAGCATCCGTGTCATAAACAATTTCTCTTTCATTAATTTTCTGGTCGAAGCGAACAGAATAAAATCCAAGCTTTGTGACGAGTTTGTTTATAGTCATTCTTTCGTTATCGATAATAAGATAATAATTTTTTCTTATTGTGTGATATTTAGAAGGTTTCCCTTTATCTCCAAGAAACATAACATTCTCCTTTTTCCTTAAATATATTGTAAACAAAAAAAATAAAAAAAGCAAATGAATATTAAAGATAATTTTGGCAATATTTAAATTGAGGTGAAAAATATGGAATTTAATGAAAGTGTAACAAAAACAAATTTGGCAAGAAGTTTTGCCGCAGAATGTCAAGCAGGTGCGAGATATCAATTCATGAGCAAAATGGCTCTACAGGATAGTCAGAAGTTTTTATCTGACACCATGAAAACACTCGCAAAAAATGAAATGGCACATGCTAAGGTCTTTTATGATTATATCATTGAAAAATCTGCAGGCAGGTGTAAAAATATCGCTATTGAGGCTGGATATCCCTTTGAAAATCCTGAACTCAAAACTTCTCTTTTAGGCGAGGCAATGATAGAACTTTCCGAAGCGCAAAACATCTATCCATCTTTTGCTAAAATTGCCTATGACGAAGGGTTTACCGACATTGGCAAAACATTTGATATGGTGGCACGAGTGGAAGAAACACACCACAGAATGCTAAATTATCTAGGCAACCTTTACAAAAGTGGAAATATGTATAAAAGAAAAACTCCGACCAAATGGAAATGCTCCGTTTGTGGTTATGTAGAAAATGCCAAAGAAGGCTTCAAAGAGTGTCCACTATGCCATGCTCCACAAGGCTTTACTATTATTGATATGGAAAAAGAAAACACAGAAATTAACTGTTAAATCTTAAAAAAAACAAAAAAATATCAAAAAATTACAATTTTTCTTTAAATTTTTGCTATTTTTTAAAAATTTATGACATTTTTATAAAATTAATACAATATTTGTTAAATTATTTACTACTATGCCTTGCAACAATTTTCATTTTTAATAAAAAATATCGAGGTTTTCCTCGATATTTTTTTAAAGGTTTAATTAAGCATTAAAAATTGCTTTAAAGCTTTTACCAAACTTAAACTTTGGAACCTTGCAAGCAGCAACCTTAACAGGTTTTTTAGTTAAAGGATTGATTTTTGTTGTTGCAGCCTTAGATGCAAGTTCAAAAGAACCGAATCCAGGAATAACAATTTTATCTCCCCCTTTAAGAGTGCTTACAATTGTGTCAACAACAGCGTCGAAAACAATTCCAGCATCTTTTTGTGTGCAGTTTGCTTTTTCAGCAACGGCTTTAATGAATTCACCTTTATTCATTCTTTTCATTCTCCTTTTTGTGATTTTTAGCACATTTATGCTACTTCTATAATAGCATAATCTTCCGTAAATTCCAAACGATTTTAACTATCTTGCAAAAAATTCTTCAACTTGCTTGTAATAAAAACTAATTACTTGCAAAATTCGATTACCAAAAGAATAATCATAAACAATTATATCCACATTGCCGACAACTTCTTCCATGGAGAAAAATCCATAATAACGACTATCTTGAGAAGTTTCTCTGTTGTCTCCCAAGCAAAAAACATAATCTTCTGGAATTTTAACATAAATTAAACCATTTGAAGAAGTAAAAAGTTCGCTTTCATCAGCATTTTTGATGAATTTGTCATAAAATTGACTTTCATAAGTCCAACTGCCACTAATGACATAGCTCACTTTTGACCAAGACTTATAATCTATTGTATAACCAAAATTTGCTTCGTTTTCAAGAAGCCTTGCATTATTGTCCTCAAGCAAACTTCCAATAATGTTTCCATTTTCATCTAAGACCATACTTTCTTTCGGTATACGGTAAACATAAAAATTATCTCCACTTTTAGCAATAGTCACATAATCTCCGCCAAGCCCCATAACTCTTTTTATAATGTCATCACTACTGCCGGTATCAAGCACCACTATATCGCCAAATTTAATTTCTCCATATATGTTGACATACACAGCATCTTCACTTTCATTTTCTAGTATAATACTTGAGTTTAAATTTGGTTGCATTGATGTCCCTTCCACAGTGTAATATCTGTGTGTCACCAAAAACCAAGTATACCAAGCAAAAAAGATAAGAAAGAAGATGAGAACAATATATAAAGTTATGTGCGTAAATAAATACCACGCAATAGAACGCGTTTCTTTATTCTTTTTTTCTTTACTATATTGAATATATTCTTCGTTTTGATAATTCAATTCTCTCTCCTAATAGAAAAACGGCAACCGCAATAGTTTTGTCTATAAAGCGACAACTCTTTTGATAAGTTTATGCTTCGAAGATAGCCGTCTTTCTTCTTGAAACTTTCCTCTAAATATAGAATACCACACTTCTCTTCAATTTCTTTCCCTACTTTATTGATGATTAATGTCGATTTATGAGGACTTACGGTGAGGGTTGTGCCAAAAATATCAAATCCTAATTCTTTTGCTTTATGTGCGGTTTCTTCAAGACGGAAGTAAAAACATCTTTCACATCTTGCTCCGCCCTCTCTTTCATTTTCAAGTCCCTTCACAAAATTTAGCCACCTTTCTTCGCTGTAATCTCCGTCGATGATAGGAATGTTAAAAAAATCGCAAACTTTTTTCTGGTTTTCCTTTCTTTTTATATATTCTTCTTCAGGATATATATTTGGATTATAATAAAATACGGTTAAATCATAGTTTTCCTTTAACCTTTCTATACAAACCGTCGAACACGGCCCACAACAAGAATGAAGTAAAAGTTTTTGCTTGTCCATAGCATATTAAGTATATCATATCTAAATTTAAAAAGTAAAGTAAAGACTAATAAAAAAGCATTCGTTTTTCCGAATGCCTTAAATTAGATAAAAAATTGTCTATTGTTGCAACAACAACCGCTTGTATTCCACCAACCATTATTCCAGCCATTATTCCAACCATTATTGTTATTACTTAAGCCTAAAAGCAACAATAGTAGAATATTGGTATTAGTGGCAAGGTTAGTGTTGTTCTGTGAACTCAATGTAGAAAGCAGAAACACCCATAAAAATTCTTGTGACGACATAAACCCCTCCTTTTTTGCAAAATGCGTTAACTTGTGACATTATTTGCAAAATAACTTTTTCAATTCCTTTTGACAATTTTCTATATATTTGGCAAAATATTTTTGATACATTTATTTTTATGCATATAAAAAAATTATTGTCACAAAAAGGAGCTGGTATGGATAAATTTATAAAAATTAATGAAAGAAATAAGTTTGAAGTGCAAAAAATTATGCCAGATGATGAAGTTGTCAGTAAACTTGCCGTCTACTTTCAAAGCTTTTCTGACTCTACTCGCCTTAAGATATTGTCTTGCCTATCTATTATGGATATGTGTGTCAACGATCTTTCAAAAGTGCTAAATATAAATCAAACAACCATATCTCATCAACTTAAGACTCTAAAAGACCAAAATCTTGTGGAGTTCAAAAGGGAAGGTAAAATATTAGTCTACCGAATAAAATCTCAAGACGTTGAAGACATCATGGCTTATGCTGTCAATAGAATGTAGAGAGTGAAGAGTTGCCGTTGGCAACGTGAAGAAGAAAACACAGTTTTCTTCTTCACAAATTTTTAAATTAATTATATATTTATAAAATAATAAATCTCTTTTAAATAATAACGAAAAAATATTTTAAAAATTTTTTTAAATTTTTTTAAAAAATTTATTAAAATCGTTTTGAAATATTTTTTTTATATGTTATTATATGCATATCAAAACGAAGAATAATTCTTCATATTTTGAGAAAAATAAATTTATAGGAGGGAAATTATGACTTGGTCTGACTTAATTAGTGATTTGCAAGAACAGGGAGGAGATCTTGGTTGGTTAACACAATTACTTTCAGCATTAGAGTGGGTTTTATGGGTAGCTCTTATAATTGTTGGTGCAGCTGGTGCAATTTATGCTATTTATATTGGTGTTAAAATGGCAAGAGCTGAATCTTCTGACCAAAGAGAAGAAGCAAAGAAGAGATTAATCAACATCATAGTTTCAATTGTTGTAACCATTGCATTAATCTTATTCTTCAATATCCTACTTCCATTAATTTTGTCATCCACAGGAGCTCTCAACGGATTCTTAGATAATAGTGGAGAAGGCGGAGATGGCCAACAAGGCGGTGGAAATGCAATTGCAACAATGCTTAATACAGCCAAAGTTTTACTCAGAATTTAATTACTCGTCCTATTTGTATATAAAAAATTTAAAGAAAGGCAAACGCCTTTCTTTTTTATTCTGAAAACAAAAAAGTCATTGTCTTTCACATTAAATTAAAATCCACAACACAAATTGAAAGTTTGTTCTTCACGATGCTGAAAGCATCTCTTCACGCAAACTTTGTTTGCTCTTCACGACAACTTTAGTTGTCACTTAACAACAAAAAGCGATAGTATCCTATCGCTTTTTGTTACAAATTCTCCAGCATCTCTGCTCTTTCTTTTAAAATCATCGCATCAATGAATTCTTCAATATTGCCATTCAAAACCCCTTCCAAATCATAAGAAGAAAGGTTTGTTCGGTGGTCGGTCACCCTGCCTTGTGGATAGTTATAAGTTCTTATTCTCTCATTTCGGTTTCCACGACCTACTTGACTTTTTCGATTTTGTTCATATTCGCTATCTCTCTGCTCGCGGTAATAATCATACAACTTACTTTTTAAAATATTCATTGCCTTTTCTTTATTTTTGAGTTGCGAGCGTTCGTCTTGACAAGTTACCACGATACCTGTTGGCAAGTGAGTTATTCTTATTGCACTTTCTGTCTTGTTGACATGTTGCCCGCCAGCGCCACCACTTCGGTATGTATCTATTTTTAGGTCTGTGTCAAGAATTTCAAAATCTATATCTTCAATTTCTGGCAAAACCGCAACTGTGGCAGTTGAAGTATGAATTCGTCCACCGCTTTCTGTTTCCGGCACACGTTGCACTCTATGCACCCCGCTTTCATACTTGAGTTTTGAATATGCACCCTTGCCTCTAAACAAAACAGTGCATTCTTTGATTCCGCCAAGTTCGGTTTCGTTAATGTCTAAAATTTCCGTTTTCCAACGGTTCTTATCTGCAAAATGAGTATACATTCTAAGTAGTTCTGCACCAAAAAGAGCGCTTTCCTCTCCACCTGCGGCAGCACGAATTTCCAAAATTGCGTTACTGTCATCGTTTTCATCTTTTGGAAGTAACAAAATTTTAATATCTTCAACTTGTTTTTCGATTTTTTCTTTCAACTCTTTGATTTCACTTTCAAAAAGGGCTTTCATTTCGTTATCTTTTTCGTTTTTTAAATCATTTTCACAGTTTTCCAAATTTTGAGAGAGTGATAAAAGAGAAGTATAAGCATTTGCAATATCTTCAAGTCCTGAGCGTTCTTTCACAAGTTTTTTCCACCCCTTGTTGTCAGCAATGATTTCCGGCTTCATAACAAGTTCAGTGAGTTCATCATATCTTTCTTTTGATTTTTTTGTTTTCTCCAAATAGTCTTTATAGTCTTCCATAAATTACCCTTTCAATTTTGTTGTAGTCTTTAATGACTTTTATGTCTTTAAATCCGTTTTCTTTCATTATTTTTCTGACAGCACTTGCCTGTCCTTTCCCTATTTCATAGAATAACATTCCGCCATTTGTTAAGTGTAAAACTGCACCTTTTGTGATTTCACGATAAAACAAAAGTCCATCTTCGCCACCGTCTAGAGCAATTTTTGGGTCGCACTCTTTCACATTGACGTCAAGTTTTGCTATGTCCTTAGTTGGAATATATGGTGGATTTGACACAATTATATCAAACTTTTTCCTTTTTTTCAAGCCATTAAATAGGTCTGAGTTAATAAATTCTACTTTAACGTTATGATTTTTGGCGTTTACCTGTGCCGTCAAGAGTGCCGCCTTGGAAATATCTAACGCAGTAACTTCCGCTTCGCTGTTTTTGGCAATACTAACTGCAATAGCCCCGCTACCTGTTCCAAGGTCCAAAACTTTTGTTTTACGACCGACAAATTTCAAAACTTCTTCCACCAAAATTTCGGTTTCCATGCGAGGAGTTAAAACTTTTTTATTGACCTCAAAGCGAAGTCCGTAAAATTCGGTATAGCCAAAAATATTATCCACACTTTCGCCATTTGCTCGGCGAGTTGTTGCTTTCATAATGTCCTTATATTCCTTTTCGCTGACACTTTCCACAAGTCTAATGTCTCCGCGATTTTTGCCTAAAACATTTGCAATTATCCAGTCGGCGTCGCTTTTATCCTTGACACCACTTGCAAGAAGTTTGTTTCTAACTTCAGTATAGACAAGCGAAAAAGGTTTTCTCGATTTATCGTTCATAACTCCCCTTTCTTTTTGAGTGGTTAAGAAGTTAATTTCGGTTTCTGCCGTCAAAACGGTTTCAATATGAGTGGTGGACGGCTTCATTGTCACAAAAAAGGAAGTGATAAATGAAAGCGATTTCAAAAAACTGAGCCCTGACTTATCGAGTAGCCACAAAATTTCATAAGCAACCATTATGACGAGAAGGAAAATTGCCAAATTAACCAAAAAATTTAGAAAAAAGCCTAAACTTACCCCTATAAATGTTACCACAAATATATCTAAAAAGAAAACAAAAACAAGAAAGTTTAAAAAATTTAATGGTTCACATAGACCATTTTTGATTTTTCCACGGCAATTTTCGCCATATATGGAAACTAAATCACTTGCACGATTAAAACGAAACAATTCTCTAACACTTGGAAAACATTTTAAAAGGATAAGAAAAACAGCAAAAAGAATGAGCCTAAAAAAAGAGATTATAAAGTTCCTTAAAAGTGTGGAGCTGTCTGCACCAACCAGCCTATATCCTAACTTGCCCGGCAAAAGTCCCAAAACAACTCCTGCCGATAACACTCCCAAAACACCTGATATGACTTCAAACAAAATGGTTAAATCTTTACCTTTTTTCTTTTCTTCACAAATATCGTTTGCCCAAAATAAACATCTAAAAAATGCAACAAGTCCGCAGAAAAAATATTGAAGTCCTCTTGCAAAAGGAAAATGCCAAAACACAATTTTATTTTTCGTGTTTTCGCTCATTAAACTTCTTGAGCCCTTACAGTCAATAAGAGAAATTGCCCGCTTACCGTCAAACTGACAAACCACCCCATTCGGACACGGAAAAAATATCTTTTTCATACAAAAATTATTGACATATTAATAAAAATTAAACTTTTCTACATCGTCTTTTTCATACTATCCTTTTTAAAATCTTTACTTTTTCATATACAATTTTATAAAAAAAGTAAAGAAAAAGGTAGATTTTTCACAAAAAAAGTAAAGATTCTACTTTATATCAAAATCTAGTTCTTCACTTTGAAATCTTTCATCTGCAAAAAATTCTTTCGGTGTTGTTTCAAGTGCTTTAAGTAAAATAAAAATTGTTCTAAGATAAATATCTTTGTTCCTATTCTTCCTGATACTTCTATAAGTTTCATAAGAAATTGTTGCTTTTGTGCATAAGGTATATACACCCATCTTCTTTTCCTTTCGCAATTCTTCTAATTTTAAAGATATTAATTCATTTAAATTCACTTTCTTAATCATCCAAATTTTCAAAAAGTTCGCTATCAAAAAATTCTTTTAAAGTAATACCGAGACCTTGACATAAGCAGTTTATAGTTTCAAGTTTTGGATTTTTACTTCTTCCTGAAAATATACTATTGACAGTGGACTGAATAATTCCAGACATTGTGCAAAGTTTATTTACAGTAATGTTTCTTTCCTTACAATAGTACAAAATTCTACGCCCCACTGCTTCGTATAATTTCATATACAAAAACTCCTTTTATAGAGTTATTTTAATAAAAGTATGTAAATTATGTTGTGAATGTATTCACAATTAGTTGGTTTTATAAAAATTTTCCTGTATAATTGTGAATGTATCGTTAATATTTAAAAATAGGAGGAAAATATGAATTGCTGTTTTATAGGTCATAGAAAAATATGTGTCAAGGATGACTTAATTAATCATATAAAAGAATTGCTTTTAAAACTCATTAAAATTGGCGTTAATAATTTCATTTTTGGTAGTAATAGTGAATTTGATAATCTTTGTTATCAAATTGTCTACGAATATAAAAAAATATATGATATAAAACTTATAAACTATTGTTGTGGTAAAGAAATTAGAAAATTTGACGAAATAAAAATTCCAGCAAACACAAGAAATGCTGGAAAGTATATTTATATTGAACGAAATAAAGCCATGATAGATGATAGTGATATTATTATATTTTACTATTCAAATTCTTATTTACCTACAAGTAAAACAAAAAGCGGCACAAATATTGCATACAGTTATGCACAAAAGTGTAAAAAGAAAATTATAAATCTCTGCCAAATTGATTAAATTCACTATTGACAACCAAAACAACCTGTGATACAATTTTTTTGTAATTAAAGGAGTAAAAATGAAAAATCCAGTTGTTGATTTTGCCGTTAAATGGTGGGCCGATAGAATTGACGGAACGGTTAAAGACCGCTCTTTTGAAGAAAGATTTGGGAAAACTGCCAAAATGTGTGTTCTACTTGATGATGACATTTCTTTTGACGAAAAAACTGATTTTTATCAAGAATATATTGAAATTATGGAAAGAATAAAAGAATCTCGTCTAGAAAAAGAATATGTTTCAAAAAGAACCAGACATAAGTTTGAAAAATATCTAAGACATTACATAGAAACTGAACTTTATAAAAATGGACATGTGATGCTCACAACCGACCACACCGGTTCCGCTTTCGCCGAATTTGGTATAGCTTGCAAGGCTGCCGGTATTGACAGCGAAAAACTCATTGTTGTTCCAAATTCAGTGGAAATGTGGGTAGATGAAACCTCCGTTGAACTTCGATATGACGAAAAAGGAAGCTTTTCGCTTTTATACAGTATTAATCCACCAGAAAATAAACCTATCCAACTTCCTGCCAAGTTCGATAAAGAAATGTAGACACACGTTGTGTGTCTCTTTTTTATTTTCATATTTTTAGTTTTTTAGAATATTATTTACATTACATTTATTATTTTTACTAAATTATCTTTAATATTAACTTATTATAAATACTTGACAAATAAAAAATTATATGCTAAAATGCGAAAAGCAGTTGAAATACTGTCCTTGTTTTTGCTTTTTTTGCAAAAACCATTAGTCCAAAAGGAGGTAGAAAGATGAATAAGTATGAACTTATGTTTATCATCGCACAAGACGTTGCCGAAGAGAAAAGAGAAGAACTTATTAATAAGTTTAAATCTTATGTTGAATCTCACGGCGGAACGATCGAAGGCGTTGAAAAAGTTGGTATGAAAAAGTTTGCTTATCCAATTAACTTCAAAACTGAAGGATTCTATGTTATCTTTAACATGACATTAAATCCAGAAGAAGTTGATGCTATGAACAAACTTATGACAATTACTGACGGAATCGTTCGTCAAATGTTTGTAAGAAAATAGGAGTAAAATTATGAACAAAGTTATTTTAATTGGAAGACTAACCAAAGATCCTGAGTTATCAACCACTGCAAGCGGAATAAGCGTTTGCCGTTTGTCACTCGCAGTTTCACGTCGTTTTAAAAATGCAGACGGTGAAAGAGAAACTGATTTCTTCAATATTGTTGCATGGAGAGATTTAGGCGAAACCTGTCATAGATTCCTAAAGAAAGGAAATCAAGTGGCTATTGTAGGTAGCATTCAAAATCGTAGTTATGATGCTGCAGACGGTTCAAAGAGATACGTAACAGACATTGTGGCTGAAGAAATTGACTTTATCAGTCCTAAAAATTCTTCTGATTCTGAAGAAAATTCTGCATATGCTCCTTCTCAAGAGCCAAAAGCACAACCAAAACAAACAGCTGAACTTGAAGAAATTGATGACGATAGTCTCCCATTCTAAGTGTCCATGACACTTTCTGATGTGTCCGCGACACTCTCTAATGTGTCCATGACACTCTCTAATGTGTCCGCGACACTCTCTAATGTGTCCATGACACTCTCTAATGTGTCCGCGACACTCTCTGATGTTAATGACACTTTCTAATGTGTCTATAGCACTTTCTAGTGCGCCAATAACATTTTAATGTTAGTGACTGTGTCACGTTCTAGTTTGGAAAATAAAATCAAGTTTAAAAATTTTAAAATTAAATAATTAAAAATCCACACACCGTGTGTCCACACAACGTGTGTCTACAAAATGTGTGGTGCAAAAGGAGAATAAAATGAGCGAAGTTAAAACCGAAGAAAAGGTTCAAAAAAAATATCGTAAGCCATCTAAAAAGAAAGTTTGTGCTTTCTGTGTTGCTGGCGAAAAAACAATCGACTATAAAGATATTGCAAAAATAAGAAAATATGTCACAGAAAAAGGTAAAATTTTGCCAAGACGCCAAACAGGTGTTTGCTCTCATCACCAAAGAGAACTTGCAACAGCTATTAAGAGAGCAAGAAATATGGCATTGCTTCCATATCTTGGTGACTAAAAGGAGAGAAAAATGAAAGAAAGTATTCACCCAAATTATCACGAAGTAACAGTTACTTGTGCTTGTGGAAATACCTTCAAGACAGGTTCTTGTGTTAAAGGCGATACAATCAAAATTGATATCTGCAACAAATGTCACCCATTCTACACAGGAAAGAAAAAGGTTGTTGACGCAAGTGGTAATGTTGAAAAATTCAACAAAAAATACAATCGTGGTTAATAAGTTTAAATTTAAAGAATTATAGAAAAAAGAAAAGGCGTCGCCTTTCTTTTTTTTAATTAGCATATTTAGTAATAAGTATATTTCATTTCAATTTATATAAATAATAAATGACGCTCATAGAACCCTTAAAAAATAAAATCTCAAGGCTCTTTCTATCTTGACTTTAAGAAATTTTTATGTTATAACCTAAATATGTTTGAAGAAAAAGTTGAACTTAAAAATAAAAAAATTGCGACAATAGGTTTAATTGCCACAAAGGATAGTTTCATTGTTTGTGCAGTTGATGAAAACAATAAAATTGTTGGAAAGTGTGTTTTTGAAATTGTCATCCGAGAAATTAAATCTATTAGTAGTCCAAAATTTAATGGTCAAGAAAAATATTTAATTAAAGATAAAAATATCTTAAATGGAAACATAAATTCTTCCATAGTTTCACAAGAGTTTATCAAGGAAAATAATCTAAAAATAGGTTCTAACCTTAGCATTTGCAAACTAAATCAAATTGAAATTTTGAGTGAAGATTTTTTTAAGGTTGGTCTAGGCTCGTTTATGATAAAGAAAATGGAAGAATTTGCCGTTTCGAAAAATTGTCAAGAAATATCTGGTTGGTTCTATCCAAATGGCAACTTCTGGCATGGAGCATCTTCCTTTTACTCGAAAAATGGTTTTGATTTTGTTAAAGATGAAAATGGAATAACCTATATCACAAAAACACTAGAAGTATCAAAAGAAAAATAAATCCACTAAATTTAGTGGATTTTTTTAATTTGTAATCATTTAATCTAAGTAAGTTTTTATTCTAATTTTAAAAGTTAGTTTCCATTTTTCAACATACAACAGTTTTTATATTTCTTTCCGCTTCCACAAGGACAAGGGTCGTTTCTTCCAATTTTACGTTCGGTGTTTACCACTGTTTTTTGAATTTTTCTCTCCTGTGGTCTTTCGCTTGGGTCATATTTTTCGGCTTTAGTGTTTTTCAAATTGTTTTCTTCTTTTGCTGGTTCTCGGCGTCTAATTTCAATGTTGGTGTTAAGAAGAACAAGACAAGTTGTTTCCTTAATTCTATCCACCATTTTATCAAACATTTCAAAACCATCTTTTTTATATGCTAAAATTGGGTCTTGGTTACCAAATCCACGAGCAAAAATTTCATTTTTCATAATTTGCATATCGTCAATATGGTTCATCCAGTTGCTATCAACAACTTTTAAAAGCACAAACTTTTCAATTTTTTCAAAATCAATGCCAAGTTTACCTGCTTCTTGCATACGATTTTGATAGCGTTCTTTTGCAAGTTCCAAAACTTTTTCATTGAAATCTTCAATGTCAAAACCTTCACACATATCTTCGGTTATAAGATTTTTTCCGCGTTCCAAAATTCCATTTTCAAGCTCTTTATTTATCTTCGCATAGTCCCAGTCAAAATATGGTTTTTCTGGATCAACACAGCGATTAACAAAAGTGGTAACAACAGAAGGAAGCATATTCATAATCTGTTCGTGAACACTCTCGCCTTCCAAAACACTGTTTCTTTGGCTGTAGATTATTTCTCTTTGTGCATTCAAAACATCATCAAATTGAAGGACGGTTTTTCTTATACCAAAATTCTGCATTTCAATTTTCTTTTGAGCGGTTTCGATTTGTTTGGAAAGAATTTTAAGTTGAATAGGAGTATCCTCTTCAAGTTTAAAGAAAGTGGCAATTTTTTTGAATTTTTCACCAGCAAAACGTCTAATTAAATCATCTTCAAAAGAGATGAAGAAAATGCTGGAACCTGGGTCGCCTTGACGTGAAGCACGTCCACGGAGCTGGTTGTCTATACGCCTTGATTCGTGCCTTTCAGTTCCGACAATATGAAGTCCACCCGCTTTCTTTACTTCTTCTTTTTCGGCATCAGTAATTTTCTTAAATTCAGAATATAGTTCGTTGTATCTTGCTCTTGCCTTATTAAGCTCCGCATCGTCCACGGTGTTGAATGCTGTGGCATAAGAAATTTGCTCGTCGGTGTAGTTTTCGTCTTTCATCTTTTTCTTTGCCATAAACTCAGGGTTGCCACCAAGAAGAATATCCGTTCCACGTCCAGCCATGTTTGTAGCAATAGTAACCGCACCTTTTCGACCAGCTTGAGCCACAATTTGACTCTCCATTTCATTATTTTTAGCGTTCAAAACGGTGTGCTTGATTTTAGCTTCTTTTAAGGCTTTAGAGATAAGTTCACTCTTTTCAATTGTGATTGTCCCGACCAAAATTGGTTGCCCTAAAGCATTTCTTCTTTTGATTTCTTCAACGATAGCCTTAATCTTTCCCCTTTCAGTCGAGAAAATAATATCCGGCTCGTCTTGACGAATGTTTGGAAGATTTGGTGGGATGGTAACAACATCAAGTTTATAAATAGCTCTAAATTCGCCCTCTTCCGTCTTTGCCGTTCCTGTCATACCTGAAAGTTTGTGATAAAGACGGAAATAGTTTTGGAAAGTGATGGTGGCAAGAGTCTTATTCTCATCCTTTATTTCCACACCTTCTTTTGCCTCTATCGCTTGATGAAGTCCGTCGTTATAACGTCTTCCAGGCATCAAACGTCCAGTGAACTCGTCGACAATAATAACCTCGCCGTCTTTCACAATGTAGTTTTCATCTTTAAACATGATAAAATTGGCTTTCAAAGCGTTGTTAATATAGTGATTTAGCTCTAGATTATCGATATCAGAAAGGTTGTCAAGTTTGAAATATCTTTCTGCTTTTTCAATACCGCTTTCGGTCAAGTTAAGTTGCTTGGTTTTCTCGTCTTTTTCATAGTCTTCTGGTTTTAAGGTTTTAACAAATTTTTGTGCTGAAATATAATTTTCACTGGATTTCATTCCACGACCTGAAATGATAAGAGGAGTTCTCGCCTCGTCAATTAAAATGGAATCCACTTCGTCGACAATGGCGAAAGCATGTCCACGTTGCACACGTTGAGCCTTTGTTATTGCCATATTGTCACGAAGATAATCAAAACCGAGTTCATTGTTTGTGCAGTAAGTTATATCTGCGGCGTACGCTTTTCGCTTGTCATTCTCTTGCATGCCGGAAACAGCAATACCGACTGTAAGACCTAAAAAGCGGTAAACTTTTCCCATCCACTCTGCGTCACGTTTTGCAAGATATTCATTGACAGTAACAACATGCACCCCTTCTCCTGTGAGTGCGTTGAGATATGCAGGAAGTGTAGCCACCAAAGTTTTACCTTCACCAGTTCCCATTTCCGCAATACGCCCTTGATGAAGAGCAATACCGCCTAAGATTTGCACATAGAAATGACGCATATTCAAAACTCTGTCAGCAGCTTCACGCATAACAGCATAGGCTTCTGGCAAAAGCTCCATCAAACTTTCGCCATTTTTGTATCTTTCTTTAAAATCTTCTGTGCAATTCTTTAATTCTTCATCAGAAAATGCACGATATCCATCTTCTAATGCGACAACCTTGTCAGCAATTTTCTTTAATTTTTTAACTTGTGATTTGTTTTCGTTTCCAAAAAGTCCCATAATTCCCTCTAATTACATAATTTACAATATTTTAACAAAAATAACAAAAAAACACAACCTTTTTATAAAGATTAATAAGGATAAAGGGTAAAAAATTAAATTGGTAAATAATATAACCAAATTTTAGTCAAAATTTGACAATAAGCAATAGGTATGGTATAATAAAAAAAATAATGGAGGAAAAATATGGCTCTTTTCGGAAGAAAAAAAGAAAATATAAATGAACAAAATAATGTAACTCCCGCACAAACCGTCGACGAACCAAAAGTTGAACAATTTGTTTTTGCACATAATCCAAGTTACGGATTTCAATTTGCATCTGTTAATGATAAAAATAATCCTAATTTTACTGATGTATCTACAATTCTAGAAAGAGTGGCTTTTGGCTTTCGAAACGATTTAGGAGAGAGAAATACAACCGACAGAGAAGACCCTTATATAGATGGCGGAGAATTTTATCTACCAAAAGAAGGGGCAAAGCCAATAAAGAAGGAAGAATATACTGTTGAAGGTCAAAATGGTAAGAAAATAAAGAAAAAAGCTATACAAGTAAATGGTGAATATTACAGAGAAGAAGATTTGAATACTTTTTCTAAAAAAATAGAAGTACTTTTTGATAACACTGACGCTCAAGAAGGGATATTTACTCAGGTAATGCGAACTTCTGCCCATAATTCAAATGGGCATCAAATATCACCTGCAAAAATTGTTGCTTTTCATTCTGAAGAATATGGTGGAAAATTAATAATAGCGGGAATTGTTTCAACTCCAGGCTTTGATGCTCGAACTTCTAGAGGAGGCAATTCAGCAGCTTATTTAACTCATTACTATGTTTTCCCTGCAGAAACTAAACTTGAAGATATTGACTTAAGCAAATTAAACTTTATGTCAACGATACCGAATGAATTTAGGCACGATCTGCATTCTAATGGATTTAACTCTGGCTACATAGAAATAAAAAATGATCACTTTCAAGAATTTCCTAGACTTAAATCACTTAACGTTAAAGATTTCAAAAAAGGTTCAAAAGTTAAGCCAATAAATAGAGTTGACAAAAATGTTGGCTCTAATAAAACATATAAAGAATTTTTTGAAGAAGATTCGTATATGCAATTCCTAAAAGCTCATGGGCTACAAGATAGAACAATTGTAGAAAATGAACAAAATCCTAACAATAGACAACCTGAAGAACAGCACCTAGATCCTAAAGATTTAAATGATGCAAAAATGTATGCTGAATATTATAGTCAAGAGTTTGAAAAATTTAAAAAAGAAAACAACGGCGCTGAAAATGAACTTTTAGTTAGATTTTATAATAAAGAAAAAGAAAAAGAAAATTTTTCTTTAAAACATAATTCAGCAATGACTTTTCATGAAATAAAAGGAAATGGCGAATATTTAGATATATTTAAAAATATTCAGGCACAAACAGAAATAAGGATAAACGCTTTTGCATATGCAAAATTTTATAGTAAAGATTATGAAACCTTCCGAGAAGAAAATGGTTTAAGTGATAATGCTGATGCTGTCGCAAGATTTTTCATTAATGAAAGAGAACTAGGCAAAGATAATGGAATTTTTGCTAAAAAACTCATAAATGTTATGGCATATGTGGCGGCGTTAGGAAAAGACCAGGATGCCTCATTAGTAAAACAAAATGCTGAAGCTTATGCTACCTATTTTAAAGAACAATTTGAAAAGTTTAAAAAAAATAATTCTTTTGAAAACGAAGCTGATGCTGTCGCAAGATTTTTCATTAATGAAAGAGAACTAGGCAAAGATAATGGGATTTTTGCTAAAAAACTCTCAAATGTTATGACATATGTAGCGGCGTTAGGAAAAGACCATGATGCCCCATTAGTAAAACAAAATGCTGAAACTTATGCTACCTATTTTAAAGATCAATTTGAAAAGTTTAAAGAGAATATATATTTTGAAAACGAAGATGATGCTGTTGCAAGATTTTTTGCCAGTGAAAGGGAAAATGTAGAATATTTTAGTCCAAAAGCCATGGCATCTGGAATAGGTCAAATAAACTACAAAAACTATGTTTCTAGATTTAAAGAAGATTATGAAAACTTTAAAAAAGACCCTAAAAATACCTATCTATCAACTCTTTCAGAACCAGACCAATTTAAAGAATTTATTAATGCAGAAAGAAAAAAATATTCACCAGAAGAATTTACTTCTAGAATTATTGATTCAATAAATTACGTAAAAGAACTTGAAAGACAACCTTCAGAAAGAACAACCCCACCTGAAAGTGACCATATTGTTGCATCTCCTGATCCTCAACCTGTCGAATCTGCTGACCCAGTTGCTCCTCAGACTGCTGAACCTGTAGAAACGACAACTCAGCCAGAAACTACAGCTGACGAACCAGCTCCAAATCCTCAACCTGTTGCATCTCCTGATCCTCAACCTACTTCCCAACCAGCTGAAACTGTAGAACCAGAAATTACAGCTGACGAGCCAGCTCCAGAATCTCAACCTGATGCATCTTCCGACCCAGTTGCTCCTCAGCCTGCTGAACCAAAACCTCAATCAGTCGGACTTGATGGTCCTGATCCTGTTTATGGTACCTATGGTGGTGCCGGTGATGCTGGTAATGGTTCTTATGGTGATGAATCTACTTCAAATAATGCCAAGAAAAAATTTATATTCGAAAACTTTACAAATGAAGCAATATTCTTTTATCAACACTATAGTGAAGAGACTCATACTATTCAAGAGAACATAACTGAAACAGAAACTGTAAATAGTATTGATATGGACGAGACAACTAGAAAGTTGTTTAAACATTTTCTTGATCAATATATTCTCAACAACAGAGAGCGTTTTGCCAACGATTACAACATAGTTGTAGAAGATAACAAAATTTTTGTTAAAAATGATAAAGGCGAAAAAGTTCCAATTACAGACGAACAAAAACTGAACATTTTTCAACAAGAAGCTGAAAAAGACCCTGAACAGTTAGTTATTGATTTCAAAGTGGCAATGAAAGACCAAGTTCCAATAACAAGCAATATTGTTCTTCCAACAGGAAATTTACGATCTTTAAAACGTTCTAACGAAGTCAATAATGAGTTGGGCCGTATTTTGTATGGAGATGAAAAAGTCGCTGTTGGAATCCCAATTTCTTTGGGAAAAGGTCGCGAGCCTCAACAAATAATTGCGACAAATGATGAAACAAACCTCATAAGTGTTATTCAAGACGGTAAAGTTTTAGCAAATTTTGTGGAAACTGAAGATAATAAAATTAAACTTATCTTCACAGACACAGATGAGGGAAAAGCCTTAAAACAAAAATTTATTGAATTTTACTCAAAAAATAAAGATTTAGAGATACCTTTCACTGAAAGTAGTGATGGGATTATTCTAGAAAACGTAACAGTAGACAGCAGACTCGACTTGCGTGTCGGAGGAGCAAATACAGACATAGGCTTCCTTTTCTCTGCTTTTGGTCTTCAAATTGCAGACAAAGATCATAACAGTGTTGTTCATAGAAATGAAAACAACTCTCCTTTCTCATTTGCTTACAGCAATAAATTTATTGAAAATGCCTTAAAAGGTTTGCATGGTTGTTCCATAGCAAAAACAAATTCAACAGCAATGGACACCTTACTTATTGGACAAATGCTTCTTTTAGCAAAAAACAAAAGTGAAACTATTAAAGAACAAACCTTTACCTATGGCGAAAATGGTCAAGAATCATACAAACTTACCTCAATTACCACAGAAATCTTTAAAAGAGATAAATCTGGAACCGGTATTGAAAAAGATAAAGAAAATAAACCTGCTGGCACTGAAAATGTCGAGTTAAAATTTTTAGAAAAAGACGACGGAAAGGGACGCAAAGCAATACAATTCTACTGCTCTTTGTCTGTTCCTGATTCTAAAGCTATTGGTAAAAATACCAACAGGCAGACTGCTTTTTATGATGTGCTAGATATTGAAATTTATGACTCAGCAAAAAAAGATGACTCTCCTTATAATGTCGAAAACATGCCAGAAGGAAGATTTATTAGAATTATGCTTCAAGATCCTAAGGATAAAAACAAAACATATGCTGTCATCTATCCTATAACCGAAAAGAATGCTGAATTAATTGAGCGTGTGGGACAAATGCAGAAAGAGCTTAGTGAAAATAAAAATGCCCAAAATTTGAGAGCTGCACAAAAGGGTAAAGATGGTAAACGCTCCAACGAACAAATTGCTCTTGCAAGAACTTATAGCGAAAACGAAGTGGCAGCGCTTTCAAGATCTGAACAAGATGTCAGCATGGCAATTAATGATGAAAAACAAAATGTATATATTTTGAATGCATCAAATGCAAAAAATATTACTAACATATACAATAACTTTAACTACAAAATTGTTAATGGCACAACCGTTGTTTATGATAGAACTAATTTAATCAATATTATTGAGGGTGATGGAGACGGAGGAAGTGGTGTGATTCAAGACCCACCACCACCTCCAGATGATGTTATTGAAGAGCCTGAAAATCAAGGCGGAGGAGACTTGCCGACATTTCCTGAACCACCACAGGAAAATCACGAAGATCGAGTAAAACATGCAGACGAACTTGCTCCATCTGGATTAGATAAATTAAAACCAGATGTGGAAAAAGGACCAGATTCTGTTTTCAAAAATCCAAACGTATATGCTTCTTTAGGATTAATTTTTGCCATATTAAGTGTGTTTATGCCATTCTTATTACCACTCTCCTACGTTTCCTTCGGTGCCGCTCTAACAAAACCATGGGATTGGCCATATAAGTTCAATCAAATGTTGAGAGATGCGTCAAATCGTGCTATCATTAAACAGAATGACAAAACTTTAAAGCATAACCTTTCAAAAGAACAATTCAATGCTCTTTCAAAAACTTACAACAAAACTGTTGACACACTAAAATCATATAAAAGCTCAATCGAAAACACTTTAACTTCTTTAGAAAATGGAACAGGAAAAAGACTAACTGAAGATAGAAGAAAAGAGTTGCAAGAACAAAAAGTAAAACTGGAAAATGCCAATAAAGACAATGCAAAGAAAATAGAAACTCTAAAATCAAATGAACAAGAAATGCTTAAAGCACAAGAGGCTGTTGCTACAGCAGAACAAAAATTTGAAGTTGATAATAATAAATTGCAAGAAGATTATAAAGTTCTTCGTCAAACTGAATTAGATATTGACCAAACGAAAAGAGTAATTGATATTCTTAAGAAAAAGAAGAATAAAACGCCTGAAGAAAAAGCAACATTAGATAGTAACAATAAGAAATTGGCTGAATTAGAAGCAGTTTATTTGGAGGCTTCAAAAACAGTAGAAGAACAAAAGAAATTCGTAGATAAATCTAATGAAGAATTAGAAAAGTCTAGAAAAGCATTGGTGGAAGTCCAAAAACGTCTAAACTTTAATAATGCGGAAGAAATTAAAATTGCATATGAGAGATTAACTGCAGAATCAACTAACAATGGAACAGCTATTGCTCAGATCGAACATGAATTAGGTTTTGATGATATATTAGCTAACATTGAAAAGCTGTCAACAGAAGAATTAGAAGAATATAAAAAACTCATTACAACTGAAAGAGACTGTTTGGAAAATGGTCTGAACACTGCCGAATCTATTTATGCAATTATAGAACAACAAAAAAATAGACTGACTGGGAAAAAGCTGAAAAAGAATAATAAGACTAAAAATGTTGTAGCTAAAAACGCCAAGAAAAAACAATTAAAAAAGGCTAATGCTGAAACTAAAAAATTAGACGATTACCTATCTTCTCAAGATGTAAAAGACGTTTTAGAAGAAATGCAAATTTTAAAAGATATACAAGCTTTAGTTCCAGAAGACGAGTCGGCAATATCTGAAACAGCAAATAAACTTCAAGAAATCATTGACAAAGTGCATGGCGATATTGCTTCTGCTACGGTCGAAGAAGAAAGAGAACTTGAAGAAATTAAAAAAGCAAAAAAGGTTAAGGAGCTTTTAGCTCTTGATGAACAACTGAGAGCACGAGATCTTGCTGAAGAAGAAAGGAAAAAGGCAGAAGCTGACCGCGACAAACAATTAAAAGAATTAAGTAAAGAAGAAAGAGAAAAATATAAGAAGGCTCAACAATTACAAAAACAATTAGAAAGAAAACAAAAACGCATACAAAGACTTACATTGCTTGAAAGATTAGCTAGAAAAAGAAAAGAAGCCCTCAACGAAAACTCTTCTCAAGCAACAGTTTCTTCAGCATCTTATTCATCAGCTCCTTCTAATGATAGAGACGCTACTAGGTAAAATCAAAAAAGAAAAAGGTTTTCCTTTTTCTTTTTTTATTTTATCATATGTGATAGACTTATTAGTTTAATATTAAATTTTTAATATCTGAAAATTACTTAAATATAAAAGAATTTTAAATTTTTCAAATATTTATTGATATATTTCTTGTTTTTTGCTATAATTCTATGGAAAACTTAAAATGGAGATGAAAAATGAAAATTGGAGTTGTAGGCTTACCTAATGTTGGGAAAAGTTCACTTTTTAATGCTATCACAAATGCTGGCGCTGAAAGTTCAAACTATCCTTTCTGCACTATAGAGCCAAATGTTGGTGTTGTTGACGTTCCAGATGAAAGATTGGAAGTTTTAGGAAAAATGTATAATACTCAAAAAATCACGCCTGCAGTTATCGAATTTGTCGATATTGCAGGACTTGTTGCTGGTGCAAGTCACGGAGAAGGGCTTGGAAACAAGTTCTTAAGTCACATTCGTGAAGTGGATGCCATTGTTCATGTTGTTCGTTGTTTTGATAATGACAAAATTATCCACGTAAGCGGAAGCATCGACCCTAAACGTGACATTGAAACTATTGAAATGGAACTCGCCCTCTCTGACCTTGAGCAAGTGGAAAAATATCTTGAAAAAAATTCCAAGCTTGTCAAAACAACCGGTGATAAAAGTTTGCTTGTGACTGTTAACTTACTTTCTCGCGTAAAAGAAGTGTTGGAAAAAGGTGGACAAGCAAGAAATCTAGATTACACAGAGGATGAACAAAAAATAATTAAAAATTTTGCCTTACTTACTGCAAAACCTGTGATATATGTTGCAAATATTGGCGAGGATGATCTCGCAAAAGAAACAAATAAATATGTGGAAGTTGTCAAAGAAATTGCGCAAAAGGAAAATGCCAAAGTTGTTGCTTTATGCACAAAAATTGAAGAGGAGCTCGCCTCCCTCGACAAAGACGAAAGACAAATGTTTAAAGAAGAACTTGGTATCAAATCAAGTGGGCTTGAAAAATTGGTGGTTGCAAGTTATGACCTACTTGGACTTATGAGTTATTTGACTGCTGGCGAAAAAGAGGTTCGTGCTTGGACAATAACAAAAGGCACAAAAGCCCCTCAAGCTGCCGGGAAAATACACACCGATTTTGAAAAAGGTTTTATTAAAGCCGAAGTTGTCTCCTATGACGACCTTGTCGAAGCTGGCTCGTTCCTTAAAGCTAAAGAAAAAGGCAAGGTTCGAATGGAAGGGAAAGATTATGTTATGCAAGACGGCGACGTTGTTCTCTTCCGTTTCAATAACTAGCACACCACACGTTGTGTGTTTCTAGATTTTACCACACTTGTCCAATTTTTTAACACATTGTGCGTTTCTAAATTCTACTTAAATGTGTCCACATTCTTAACTTTACCTAGGTTTTCACAAGTGTCACTTTTATTATTTAAATTTTTCAAATAGAAAAAATAAGGAAAAAAATAATGGAAATTTATGAAAGTTTATCCCCTCTCGCTCTTGCCTTTTTAGGCGATGCGATACACACAGCATATGTGCGAGAATTTGTTTTAAAAGAGGAACAAAATTTAAAAATAACTAACTATCACGAAAAAGCAAAAAAATTTTGTAACGCTAAATGGCAAAAGGAAGTTTTAGAAAAAATTCTTCCAAACCTAACCAATGAAGAGAGTGACATAGTTAGAAGAGCAAGGAATTCCAAATCAAAACACAAAGCAAAAAATTTTGATGAGGAAGAATATAAAAAGGCAACTGCTTTTGAAGCATTAATCGGCTACTTATATCTTTCAAAACAAAACGAAAGACTGGAAGAAATGTTAAAAATTTCGGTAAGTTGAAAAATATAAAAATTAATTTAATATTTAAAATATTAACTAAATATTTATTAATTTTTAAAATATTATTAAAAATATCTAAAAAATCCAATTTTATAAGCAAAAAAACATTTAAAAAATTAATTTTTAATATATTTTCAGCAAAATTTTGAAAAAATAAATAAAAAAGGAAAAAATATGAATTTAGAAGGAAAAAATCAAGTCATTGAAGGCATCAAAAATGGTGTAACAATAAACAAACTTATTATCGATAGAAATTATGAACATAGAAAAGATGACGTTGTAAGTTTGGCAAAAAAATACAAAATCAAAATGGAATTTTTGCCTAAAAAAGTTATGGATAAACTGGCAAAAACTGAACACCATCAAGGCTATATTGCCGAAACCGTAGATTTTGAATATTCAACAGTGGAAGATATTTTGAACGTTTCTAAAGAAAAAGAAACTGATGCTTTTGTTGTTCTTCTTGACGGTATTGAGGATCCGCATAATCTTGGCGCTATCATTCGTTCCTGCGAATGTGCCGGAGTGGACGGAATTATCATACCAAAAATTCGTGCGTGCCAAGTTAATGAAACTGTTGTTAGAACAAGTGCTGGCGCAATTTCCAATATGAAAATTGCTCGTGTTACAAACCTAAAAGACGCCATAGAAGATTTGAAAAAAGCAGGACTTTGGATATATTCCGCTGAAATCGGCGGTCAAGATATTTACAAGACCGACCTTACCGGACCTATTGGTATCGTTATTGGCTCAGAAGGCGAAGGAACAAAGCCTTCCATAATCTCTCACTGCGACGGAGTCATCACTCTCCCGCTTTTTGGTTCTGTGAACTCACTTAATGCAAGTGTGAGTGCTGGAATAGTTGTATATGAAGTTGTCCGCCAAAGACAAACACAAAAAGGAGAACATAATGAGTAAAATTTTTATTAATTTAGAAGAAATGTTGACAGTGTATATGTATAATCTTAATAAACAAGAAATTTTCATCTCAGAGTTGTTAAAATACGCCAACACTATAGACTATGAAATAAAAAAGCAAAACAAACACAATGTGATTTTAAAATACGGAAAAGAAGAACTAAAAGATATGATGCATGATAGAGATAGCATTTTCTCTGTTAATCCTTCTTCCATTTATTGCAAAGGTATAAATTGGAAATCTGATTTAGAAGATAAAATTTATAATATACCACAAGAGTCTTATGAAATTCTATCATCCTCTTTAATGACACTTCAAGAAAACAGACAAAAATGATGAACAAAAGTTGTAAAAATAATAAAAAATCTCAAAAAAATCATAAATTTGCTGATATTTTCTCTAAAATATCAGTATTTTTTGATAAATATTTATTTCCCGATGATATTAAGTGTATATTTTGTGGAAAAGATATTCCTTTATTTTACGAAAAGCCATATTGTGAGAATTGCGAAAAAGATTTGGTTTTCAATAAAGGAAATCGCTGCCTTATCTGTGATATGCCAATCAAGAATGAAGCCAAGATTTGTGATTTTTGTCAAAACAACAAACGCTATTTCAAAAAGGCATATTGCCCTTTTATTTATAAAGATAAAATTAGACAAGCAATTCTCTCATATAAATTTGACAACAGAAGATATATGGCAAAAGGCTTTGCCGTTTTAATTGCAAAATACATAAATGATTTGAAAGTTGATTTAATAACTTTTGTTCCTATGACTAAAAAGAAACAAAAAGAACGCTCCTTTAATCAAGCGGAAAGGCTAGCAAATGAATTAGGTAAGCTTTTGAATATACCTGTTATAAAAGCTTTAGAAAAGATTAAAGATACCGACGAACAAAAAGTTTTAGATTATAAAGAAAGAAGCAAAAACTTAAAAGATGCTTTTCGAATAATAAACCGTGATTTGATCAAAGACAAAAGTGTTTTGCTTGTTGATGATATTTTAACAACTTGCGCCACTATCAACACTTGTGCGGAATACCTCTCTAAAAATTCCACTGTTTATGTCACCGCCATTGCACGAAATATTCCTGAATAATTCTTTCGTATCTTCCCTATTTAAATTCTTTTTATAACAGTTATCTTTGCTATAACCACCCGTTTGAATCCCCTCACACTTTTCGATAAATGAAATAAAAAAACAGGAAAAATAAAAATACTTAGAATAATACTCTTCGCTAGATGAGTAGCGACAAAACGCCAACGAAGTGCGTTTTCGTTTGGTCGCTAAAAAGAAAAACAAGCGTCAAGGCGACGCTTTTTGAGTTTGCTCAAAAACGAGCAAAAGTGCAGTTTTTTCTTTGGTGATCTCGAGGGGACTCACTCCGCCGTTTGATAATTCTTTGCTGGTAGGCGGCTATCATGCCGGGGCGGGCAAACGCAAACACAGTTGCCTTTGCTGTTACCGCCCGTTCGAGTCTCCTTTTTCACTTTTATTAAACAAAATAAAAAAACAGGCATTAGCCTGTTTTTTTGGTGATCTCGAGGGGACTCGAACCCCTGATACCGCCGTGAAAGGGCGGTGTCTTAACCACTTGACCACGAGACCAAATATTCATTGCTTTTAAAGTATAATATATTCCCCTAACCTTTGTCAAGTGTTTTTTGAAAGTTTTATGAATTTTTAATTTAATATTTACAAAACCCATAATCTTTGTTATAATATCAATATGAAAGATAGTAAGA
>CALVMX010000016.1 GCA_944349415.1 uncultured Clostridia bacterium | reverse complement strand
TTTTAAAAGTATTTACAAAATTAAAAAGAAAATAAAATTAAAATATTAAAAAGGTCATAGTAAATAATTACATACTACGACTTTTTTCTTGTTACAGAAAACCACGAGATAGTCCCGTGGTTCAAAAGAGGTTAACCTTTACATAAAGACACCTCCTGTGTTAAGATATCTTCGTAGCCTACACTAAATATTTAACACAGGAGGTTTTTGTCATGCACGACACAAATAGTTTAGCACATTCGACTTGGAATTGCAAGTATCATATTGTATTTGCACCTAAGTACAGAAGGAAGGTATTTTTTTTGTTAAAAATATTTTAAATATTTTGAAAAATATTGTAAAAATATTTGGAATTTTGTAAAAGGTGTGATATAATATAAAAGTCAGTTGGAAATGCTGACCTTATTCATTTGGTTATTTCCCCAGAATTGGTTTATATATTTGCTTTGGCAATATGGGTGCCTTTCTTTTTCTGCGCGTGTCAAATGAATTTAAAAGGAAAGAGTATGAAAGAAAATGAATTAAACAAAGTAAGAAAAATAATTAAATACGCGCTGATAAAAATAGGTTTTCAAGTAAACCGTGTGGGATTTAAATATCTATGTTATGCCATTGAACTTGTCATCCAGGATCCATCTCTTATACATAGATTATGTAAAGGCGTATATGCAAAAGTAGCCGAAGAATACAATGTTAAATATTTGTGTATAGAAAGAGACATACGGCATTCAATAGAGGCAACGTATATAGACAGAAGTTTTTTAGAAGTTAACCAAATGTTTAAGACAAACATTTTTACCATAGACAGTAAGCCAAAGACAGGAGAGTTAATACAGTTAATAGTGGAATATTATAACCTAGAATTGTATAAACAAAAGGGAGTGAAGTTTTAAAAAAATCAAATATATTGGCACCCAAAGCGCATTCGTGCTTTTTTTTATTACATAAAAACAAAATGATGAATTTATTAATTTTTTATGAGAAAAATATTAGATAATGTGCACAACATATTATAAACATTATTTTTGAAAAGGATTATAGATTATAGAAGAAAATTTTATTAATAAATCAGCAAACATATTGCTGATTTATTTTAGTCTAAGGTGGTGAGAGCAGACCAAGTGTTGTTTCCAACAAGTCCGTCTACAGTTAAACCCTTAGATTCTTGATATTCTCTTACTGCGTTCAAAGTTCGGCTACCGAAAATACCGTCTATATTTCCTACAGGGAACAAATTGCTCTCTAAGAGTTTTTGCAAAAATGTGACATATGCACCACGAGAGCCTTCCCTTAAAAGCGGATAAGGTGGAAGATTTAAAAGGGTTTTCCAAGTATTATTACCAACAAGACCGTCCACGATTAAAGAATTATTGCTTTGGAAATCGCGAACAGCACTCAAAGTTCGGGAGCCAAAAATACCGTCGACTGAAAGATTATATCCATATTGATTTAAAATAAATTGAAGAAGGTAAACAAAATTCCCTCTATCGCCATTCCTCAAAAGTGGATAATTATTTAAATTATTTCGAGGTATGTAGTTCACTCCGAGAAAGTTACAAACGCCGTGGCAAGCTTCTTCGCCGACTTCCGTTTGAAAAAGAGGATTAATCATGAGTTGTGCTTCACGCAAATTCGTCATAAAGCCCGCCTCTATTAGGGCAGAAGTGCAATTAACATTCGAAAGCACTCCAACGTCCAAGGTTTTAACTCCTCTTCCATTTTGAGTGGTTCCTTGAACAAGTTCGGCATATAAATTTTCTGCCAAATTTCGGCTTTGAGTAGCCTTTGGATTCAATGGCGAATAAAAAGTTTCAACGCCGGAAGCATTATTAAATGTTTCACCATAGGCATTATAAGCGAAAGTAACAAGAAGGGTAAGGTTTTGAGCATTGATTCTCGCTACTCTTTGAGAAATTGAAATATCTTGAAGTTCTGGTTTAACGTCGTATACAGAAAAATCTTGACGCATACAGGCCTCAATAAACTTATTTTTAGCTGCACGATTAAATTCATTTTCATAAATTTGACGATTTAGCCCCGGCATTTCCGGTGTTCTTTTACCTTGTGTTGGTGGGTTGACGCCGTGCTCATCATTCGCACCAATTAAAAAATCTTCATTAGCCATTTTTACTCCTTTACACATTTTTATGCTTTAAAGAAGTAAATTGTTAAAACTTAATTGGCTTTGCTGTCAACAAGTTTTTTATAGCAAGAATAGCATAGTCCCTCGTAACACTCGTCTCCGCCGATTAGGATTTCCTCTCCTTCTAAAAGGATTTTTCCATTTGATAATCTAGCATTTATAGTCGCTTTCCTTCCGCAACGGCAAATAGATTTAATTTCTTGCAAGCTTTCGGCAAGTTCAACGAGACGTTTACTGCCTTCAAATAACTCCGTTTTAAAATTGGTTAAAAGACCATAACAGATAACAGGGAGAGTTTGAGAGATATCTTTTAACTCCTCAACTTGCTTTTTAGTTAGGAATTGACATTCATCGACGATTATAACGCTTTTTTCTACGTCTTTTATGTGGCTATTTTTGTAGTCTAGAAAGCTAAAAACTTTATCAAATTCGTTACAACTTGAGGATAATCCTATTCTACTATAAATAACACTTTTTCCATCTATTACTTTTCGGTTGTCGACTATCGGTTTAAAAATATATACTTTAAAGCCTTTTTGCTCATAATTAAATTTACACATCAGTGCCTGTGCCGTTTTGCTACTTCCCATAGCTCCATATTTAAAATATAACTTAGCCATACACCCTCCTTTTTTAAAATTATAAACTATTAGAAAAGAAAAATTAAAATGAAATGAAAAAAATTTTAAATTAATTTGAATTTCCTTAAAATATAATATATAATATATTTGATGAATAGCGTAAAAAGTAAAAAGAAAAGAATTATTATACTTTTGGTTTTGGTTGGAATTTTCCTGCTACTTGCCTTTTCTTTGTTTGGTTGTGGCATGGATGTTGCACAAATTTATCGACCTACTAGGGATTATGGCTATGAAATTGCTGATTACAGTGTGGATATTGTTGTAAACGAAGACAAGACGATGAAAATCCGTGAAAGCATAACTGCGAATTTCTTTGATGAGACAAATGGAATTTATAGATATTTGCCTTTGTCTCAAACTATTGGTATTCCAGACGGCGAAGGCGGAAGAGATGTAAAGAATTACGAAAACACAGTTTCCAACTTTGTTGTGGAAAGCGAAAATTCCTATCTTTTAGATGATTATATAAGCGAAGGCTATCATTTTTATGCTATTGCTATGAATGAAACTCATGACTATGGCGAAAGTTTTACTTTCGAGTTTTCATATGACCTTTTTCCAGGAGATGACAGAGACACAAGCAAGGATTTTTTCTATCAAAATATAATTGGCACCGGCTGGGATACTACTATAGATCATGTTAGTTTTTCAATAACCTTTCCAAAAGAGGCGGATTTTACAGATGCAACTTTTTATGTGGGACTTTTTGGTGCCAACACAACTGGAACGACTATAGACACAACGATATCGGCAAATGAAAATGGCACGTATACTCTTTCTGGAGATTATGGAAATGGAGAAGATGTCTATCTTGATTACGGCGAAGCTTTGACGATATATTTACCACTTGAGCAAGGCTATTTTGAATTTTCTAAGAACTACACTTTAGATATAATTTTATTGGTATTGTTTATAATTGGACTTATTTTAATTATTTGGCTTTTCCTTAAAAACCGCAAAAAAGACCCAATAATTGATGTCGTGGAATTTTCAGCTCCAGACAATTTAACTCCGACGGAAGCGGGCTACATCATAGACAAAACGTTAAAAGGAAAAGATATAAGCGCTTTAATAGTCTATTGGGCGGACAAAGGCTATGTCAAAATAGAGGAAAAGGAAAAGAAAATCTATCTTCAAAAACTTAAAGATTTACCAGAAAATGCAAAAGAGCATGAAAAAATATTTTTCCAAGCACTGTTTAAAGATGACAAGCCAATAGCTTGTGACCAAATAAAATTTTTAGATAACTTTATAGGCGAAAAAATAAGAAGATCCATAGCGAAAGAAAAAACTAATTATTTTAATGATAAATCAAATAAATATTTTGCCTTATGCGCTCTATTTCTTTTAATCATAAATTTAGTAGATATTGGTCGAATAGCGCTTGCAAGCTATGATGGCTTTGCTTTCATTATAAAAAGCATTGTGGCTGTGATTATGTTTTTAGGATTTTTGTGGCTTATAAAAATCCAAAAGAATGAGCATAAATATTCAACCAAAAAGTTGTGGCTGATGAGATGTTTGCCTCTGATATTAATTATTCTTTGTCACTGTCTATTTATCTTTTATGCAGAAGCTTACAACGATCCATTCTATACGAGGTGTTTCTATCCTGTTTTATCCCTTTTCCTTTTCTTTATCTATCCATTCTTAGAGCAATACACCAAAAAGGGCAGAGAATGTTTAGGAAAATTGCGAGGGTTAAGACAATATATTTTGATGGCAGAGAAAGATAGAATAGAAATGTTGGCAAGCGAAAATCCAGAAGATTTTTACCACGTTTTACCTTATGCCTATGTATTAGGAGTGTCCGATGTTTATCTCAAGAAATTCGAAGATGTGCCTATACAAGATCCTTCATGGATGGCGTTTAGTGACGGCATGACCATGTGGGTTGTTATGATGTTGCTAAACAGAAACATCATGGCACTTAGTGTAACTCTAAACTATACTTTAGCAACGCATATAATAAGTTCGGTAGCCAAAATGGCTACTGGCGTGGCCATCTCGCGCATAGGAGGCGGTGGCGGTTTCTCTGGTGGAGGCTCCGGTGGTGGCGGAGGAGGTCGTTTCTAACCTCCTCGCCAAATTTAAAGCAGACAAAAGCGAAAATAAAAGGAAAATCATTTTTTCTATCAAAAAATTTATGGTAAAATAAACGTTAAGAGGTGAGAGATGAACACAAAGGCAAAAAAAGGAATAAAATATGCTGGATTATCACTTTTACTTGCTTTGTTACTGTTATTTACGATAATTTTAGGTTATGTAACTTATTTATCCGCGAATTATTATCGTATAAGAGATAATCAAGTTTTGACCATAGAAAATAATCAGACGGCAGATATCACACTTGACACCACTTACTCTATATCGACTTTTAATATAGGTTTTGGTGCGTATGACCGTGAATTTGATTTCTTTATGGATAGCGGTGTGATGGCAGATGGCACGGTTGTCAGCGGAACGCGGGCAAAAGCTGAAAGCAAAGAAAGAGTTTTGGAAAATACAAATGGTGCTATTGATATTATAGAGAATCTAGCAACCGATTTTGTTTTTCTTCAAGAAGTGGATACAGATTCTACTAGAAGTTATTTTGTCAACCAATATGAAATGTTCCAAAATGCTTTGGAGGGATATTCATCTTCTTTTGCGTCGAATTTCCACTCTGGTTATTTAATTTATCCATTTAATGATCACATAGGTTCGATACAGTCGGGAGTAGCCACTTTTTCAAAGTATGAAATTGCCGAGAGTGTTCGCCGTTCTTTTCCTGTAGACGAAAGTTTTGTTAGCAAATTTTTTGATTTGGACAGATGTTTTGTAGTCAACAGGTTGAATATTGAAGGTTCAGACAAACAACTTGTTTTAGTTAATTTACATATGAGTGCCTATGACGAAGGTGGAGTTATAAGAGCTCAACAACTTGAAATGCTGAAAAATTTCATTTCGGCAGAGTATTCAAAAGGCAATTATGTTATTGCTGGAGGCGACTGGAATCATGATATTGCAGATAGCCTTGAATATTTTCCTAGTCAACAACAAATTCCAGCATGGGTGCAACAAATAACCGAAGAAGATATTCCTGACGGATTTAGTTTTGCAAAAACGTTGAACGCTCCAACTTGCCGAGCTGCTGAAATGCCATATACGGAAGGAGTGAATTATACTGTTGTTATTGATGGATTTTTAGTGTCAGATAATATTCAAATTGAAACTATTTCAAATATTGACACAATAAATGGCAAGGACATAAGCTTTCTATATTCGGACCATAACGCTGTAAAGATGTCTTTCACATTGCTTGAAACTGCAGAGACTGAGCCTGGAGATACAACGGAAGAAATATTAGAAGAAAATATTGTAACAGAAAAAGAAATTTTTAGTAAAAATATTATTTGTGTAGACAATAAAAGAAGAATAGGTTAATTAAAAATAAAAAATGACATCAATTGATGTCATTTTTTATAATTCTTTATCTTTTGTTTTCTTTTCTAAATAGTTAACTAGAGCGGGTTTTAAAACCTCACAGTCCTCATACATTTCAAGTTGTTGAGGATGAATATTGATAACAACCTTTTCTATACATTCTGGAGCAAAATTAATTGTGGAACATAAATCACCGTGTTTGTCGAAAGCATTTTCAAATTGTAAATTGTCATTCAAGTTGCCATTTGTTGAAAAAAGATTTTCATTCTCTATTAAAAAGTCACAAAAATTAACTGGGGAAAATGATACTCTTAAGTTGCCTTCTGAAGATGTAATGGAAGCCGCTATTTTGATTTTTTTAACTTTGTCAGAATATTTCTTTAGGAAAGAAATTAGTTTTCTGTGATTTCCGTCTAGCGCAAAAAATAATTTTGCACTACCTTTAAGTGTTAAGCTTATCTGTGAGATAGGAATGTTGTTGTAGCTTGCAATTACTTCTTTTAATTTTCCTAATGATAATTTAAACAAGCCCTCTTCATAAGCTTGAGCATATAGTGCATCATATTTTGACCATGCTTCGTCTAACAATTTTTCTTCTTTTCTTATTATTTTTCTAGATTGGGAAATTTGTTGTTCGTAACAATTTGACATGTCAAGAAATTCGTTGATATTCATAAGCCTTCTCCTAGTTTTAATTATTATAGCATAGGAAAAACTGGCTGTCAATATCTAAATTTAAAATATTATGCTTGCCATAAACTATGTAAGTTACAATATGCAAAAACATTTTCAATTTTTTCATTATTACTTAACACAAAAGTTGCCTCTGGTGGTGAGAGAGGACTGAGCTCACAAATGTGAACTTTATCTGTTGTTTTAACAGCTATAAACTGGATATAATGCTCTTCTGTCATAGGATGTGGAACGCTTCCAACCTTTACTTCAACATTTTCTCCGTTTCTTGTTACAACTGGCACATGTTTTTCTTGTGCGCCATCAGTAGTGTTTGCTACAATTTCTGCCATAGGCTGTCCACAGCAAAACATAGGCACGCCAGAGTCGACGAGTTTAATGGTGATATTGCCACAAACGGCACAACGATAAAATTTTAATTTTTTCATAATTTTCTCCTTTTGTTAAAAAATTATAGCAAAAATATTAATATATTGCAAATAAAACTAATATTTTTTGTATTTTTAATAAAAAATATCAAAATTTAATTATCTTTAAAAAAGCTACAAATAATATTTTTTAATTTTATTTTTTATTATTTTAAATTAAAATATTCTTTATATTTTAAATAAATAAAATCTGCTAACTCTTCAGGTGTTTTATTTTTACTAGAAATAACCAAATTATAATTTTTCATATCTGTATTATCCACGCCATAAAACTTTTTATATCGCTTGTTTTCCGCATTAAATCTACCGATTATGGTTTTGAAGGCGTCTTTTTCATTTTCATATTTTTCCTTTCCAACACGGTCGGAGTTTACAAGGCGGCGAGCGAGTTCTTCATTGTCTAAATCCACAAAAACTTTAAAGGAATGTGGAATAAAGTGCCAAGCAAGACGCGAGTCGAAAACGACATCGTCATTTTTCCAAAGTTTTCCTAGTTCAACTGTTTTCTCATCAATAAAATTATCAAATTTTGGGTCGGACATCAAAAACTTATTGAACTCTTCTGCGGTCATATCTCTTTTATGAGCCTCATCTTTAAACATTTCTCCGACAGAATACACCTTAAAATTATATTTATCTTTTAAGATTTTAGCAATACTACTTTTCCCGCTACAAGGTTTTCCTGTTAATGAAATAATCATAAAAACTCCTTTTTGTTTAATTATACAACATAATTTTAAAAAAAATAAAGAATTTAAAAGCATTTAATAGGAAAATTAATATTAAGATATAAAAATAATATAAAAAATATTAAAATAATTTTTACAAAGCGATGAAAGTGTGTTATAATTAAAACGTAAGGAGAAAATGGATGGCAACGCCTCACAACATTGCATCAAAAGGTGAAATAGCAAAATGTGTTCTTTTTACTGGTGACCCTAAACGTGCAACAAAATTGAAAGAAAAGATTATGCCTGAAGCAAGACTGGTAAACGATATTAGAGGAATCTATACCTATACTGGAAAAGTAAATGGCAAAGATTTAACAATTATGGCACATGGTATGGGCTGTCCGTCAATGGGAATATATGCTCATGAACTTTTTGACTATTATGGAGTCGAAAAAATTGTCAGAATTGGCACAATAGGTGCTTTTAAAAAAGAAATTCCGCTAAAATCTGCGATAATTGCACAGCAGTCCTACACAATGACCAATTTTGATAATTTTTATCTAAAAAACGGGGTTGGATTTATCGAAGCAGACGGAGAGTTGGTCGAAAAAGCGAAAATAATTTGTGATAAGAGAAATTATAAATATTTTTGTGGTGATGTTTATTGCTCTGATAATTTTTACACAGAAGAAAACCGAATTGACCTTGCAATTAAAAACAATTTGTTAGGTGTTGAAATGGAAAGCGCAGCTCTTTATCTTATGGCTAAAAAATTTCACAAAAAAGCTTTGACGATTTGTATAGTTTCAGATAATGTCGTCACAAAAGAAAGCTTGTCTGCTTTAGAGAAAGAAGATATGTTTGACGCACTTGCCGAGGTGGCTGTTCAACTGCTCTTTGAAAATTAAAAGGGGGATATAAAAATGCGTTCATGTGAAGCAACTGGAAAAAATATAGAACAAGCAATAGAAAATGCACTTTTTGAATTAAAAGCGCCAAGAGAAGATGTGGACATCAAAATTATAAGCGAAGGAGGATTCCTTAAAAAAGCAAAAGTTTTGGTATCAATTTCTGAAGATGCTCTTCCAAAATATGAAAGGAAAGAAGAATTAAAAAAGCAAGAGGAAGAAGAACAAAAAGAAGAGAAAAAAGAAGAAAAGGAAGATGATTTTGTTGAGAAATTTATCTCAAAAAAGATAGAAATCACAAACGAACCTAAAAAAGTTCAAATTGTTGCAGATGAAGAATACATCAAGGTTACTAAAGACGGAAAAGTAGAAGAAGAAAAGAAAGAGTTTTTTGAGAAAAAAGTTGATGCGGAAGAGTTTTTAAAGAAAGTTTTGGAGGCCTTAAACTTAACAGCAGAAATAACAAAAGAGGAAGACGAGAAATTTATTCGTTATAAATTAACAGGCGACAATTTAAACGATTTAATCGGACACCATGGCGAATGTCTGTTTGCCCTTTCATCCTTTATGAGTGCCGTTTGTCGAACAGAAGATAGAAAAAAAGTGGTTTTGGATATCGAAAATTATCGTGATAAGAGAGCAGAAACTTTGACGGCTCTCGCAAAGCGTGTGGCATCAAAAGTAGCAAAAAGCGGAAGATATTATAAATTTGAACCTATGGATGCCAGCGAACGTAAAATCATTCACACAGCACTTCAAAATGATGACAGAGTAACAACTCTTAGTAAAGGCGAAGAACCTCATCGTTACCTTATGGTTTTCCCAAGAGAATATAGAGACGATTAAAATAAAAAAACAAATTAAAATTTAAATTTTAATAAAAATATTAAAAAATACACTAAAAATTTTAAAAATAGTGTATTTTTTTGTTAAATTTATAGTTTTTATAATTTTTTGCACGTTTTTTAATAAGTTTATTTATAGAATATTCATTCATCTATTTTGCTTTAAAATAGGCGCTTTTAAATAAATTTAAAACTGTGAAAAATAATATAAAAAGTTGAAAAGTAAACAAAATTTATAAAAATGACATAAAAATAGCATAAAAAACATAAAAATTGCTAAAAAATTATAAAAATTAGGATAAAATGTTGCTTTTTATTTAAATTTAAATGTTACAAACATAAATCCAAAAGCATCATGATGACAAATCCGAACATAAACGCCCATGTTCCTATTGTTGTTTTTTCGTTAATATGAAGTTCAGGCAAAAGTTCTTCGATGACCACATATATCATTGCTCCGGCAGAGAAAGCAAGTAGCCATGGCATAAGAAAAGTTAATTCAGTGGCAAGGAAAAATCCGATTATGGCAAATATCGGCTCAACAATTCCACTTAAACTGCCCAAAAGGAAAGCTTTTCCCTTTTTACCTAAGGTTTTATACATTGGAAGTGCTACCGCTAAACCTTCCGGAAAATTCTGCAAAGCTATGCCAACTGCCACCATAATTGCCGGCAAAAAGTTTCCAGAGGTGGCGAAAACTGCTCCAAAAGCGAAACCAACAGATAAACCTTCGGGTATATTGTGCACAGTGACTGCTGTAAAGAGCTTATATGCTTTCATTTTGCTTTTATCATTCTTCAAATTGGAAAAGTGTCCGGTTATTTTATCTAAAAGAACCATAAATATGCCACCAAGTAAGAATCCTAAGGCAACAGGCAAGATAAAAACGTCCCCATAATCGCTTTCTGCATATTCGATAGACGGAAGTAAAAGTGACCATATAGATGCCGAAAGCATTATGCCGGAAGCAAAACCGATAGTTAGCATATTGACTAAATTTGATGGCTTTTTTAGAAAAAATACACAACTTGCGCCAAGAATTGTCATTATGAATATAATACTAAAACCAATTATGATGTAAAAAATATCATCCATTTTTTTCTCTTTTGATATAAATTAAGAGGCATAAAAGCGGAAAGCCTCTAGTATTAGTCTATGATGACAGATATATTTTGTTAATAGCTGAAAAGTCTTTAAAAGCAAAAATAGATAAAAATTTTGAAAAAATCAAGAAAAATTACGGTTTTTAAGCAAAATTTTATGATTTTTTGATAAATTTTGCTAATTTTTTATTTTTTAAATAGGTTTTTTGATAAAAAGTTAAAAAATACAAAAAAATTAAGTAAAATTTGTGAAAAAATGTGAAAAAAGTGTGTTTTTTAAAAATTTTTAAAAAGAGCTATAGCTCCTAAATATATGCTAAAGCGAGCTTTTTCGACTTTTAAATCAAGCTTAGAATTTTTATAAAATATTTTATAATTTTTTTCGCGTTTAAATTGACAAATATTGCACATATTTATTATAATATTTACATAGGAAAATCTCGCCTGGTTTTCCGCAAAAGATAAAAAGCCTTGCTTCTCTCGAATTTGGATATTTTGAGAGTTTTTTGCGTAGATAAAGGGTGGGCCTAAAAATTATTAGGAGTGTGTGTATATGGACAGACTGAAACGTAAAATAGGATTTATAATCTTTGCAAGCATCTTGGCTTTTGCGACAACGTTTGGATTAGGAGCAAGTTCTCTTGCTACATATTTTTCTTCTCCAAACTATGCAATGGCTGAAACGGAAGACGAAAGCGTAAGTGCAAATTCGTCGGATGATGAAATTAGTGCTATGGCAGCTGAGATTTCATACGTAGGAGAATATGTAAAAGGACAGCCAACACTGAGCGGCAACACTGTTGAGATTACCAACAGCTTGTTTGTTTATGATAGTGCTGACATGCTTGGATCCTTGTCTGATAAAATTGTGGAAATTAACAATTCTATCTTTGTTTACACTGGAACGGGTAGTTCGGTGCTATTTTCTGGTACTCCAGAAATAACACTTAACAATGTTATTTTCTATGCAAGCGAAACAGGTTCTGTTTCCATGTCTAATATAACTCTTGATATGTTGACCGGCGGTTTTGTCTATGGTAATGCTGGCGAATCTGTTACACATGTTTATCAGACTGGCGCTAATTATGATGAAGAGGGAAATTTTCTAACTGATATACCTACTTCCTTAACAAATCTTTTGGGCGAAGTGCGTTTCCTTGCTCAAAATACATATACATACAATAACATTCAATATGACATTTGGTCAGGCTCATGGAACTTTACAAGCGGTGGTTGGGCTTATGCGTCTGATTCAGTAGTTTCAAGCGGTTCATTGTCGGACTGGAATAATTCTTTAAGTAATGTTTATCCATATCCTGCAGCATATATTAACCAACAATTAGCAGAAGAAGGTCTTTCAGCTGCTCAAGTTTATCTTTATACAGGACTTCCTGGTGAGGCTGATAATGCTAAAATGGTTATAAACATGGGCGGTTCTGATAGTATTGGAATAAACTCACCATTTGCTTTGTCACGTCCAGGTTGGAATCAAATAGGTTGGTATGTTTATCCAGATCTCATTGAAGATCCAACAACAGCAGATCCATCCGATACATATATAGTAAATGAAGTAACAATACCAACAGATCAACGCGGCATTTCTTTGTTTGCTGCTTGGGAAAGAAACACATACACTATAACCTTCCAAGCAGGCGATGGCGGTGGAATTTTTGATAACTCCGATACTTCTAATTCTTTAGAATCTTATTTTTATAATTATAATATTGAAATGGATATACCTTTAGTGACAGAAACTCCAACGCAGTTTGTTGAAAATGGTCCATCTATTTTTGCTAGCCGTGCGGGCTATGAGTTAACAGGTTGGAAGGTTTTAAGTGTTAGTATAGATGAAAATACCACTTATGATGAAACAAACCAAACTTATGGTAATTGGGTTGTTGGACAAGAAATTACCCTAGCAGACCTTACAAACAACACTATAAATGCTGGATATTATGGTAATGTGACACTTCAAGCGGTTTGGACAGCATTCAATTATACTATTCGATATAATGGAAACGGCGGAACGGCTGGCGGGGAAACTACCTATACACAAGAAGGTTTTGTGTATAGCGACCAAAATGCATCAACTACAGCAATGACTAAAAACCAATTTAAGAGACCAGGCTATGATTTTGATGGTTGGGCTTTAAGTGCGGATGGTAAAGCAGTTTATGCTGATGGAGATTCTCCAAACTCAAATGGTAATTATATAGAGTTTCTTCCAACAACAAACAATGAAATAATTGATGTTTATGCTGTTTGGAGCGGAAATGAATACACTATAACCTTTGATGGAAATGGTATAACGGCAAATCCTGAAACTGACACCTATACAACAGGTGCAAGCACAGCTGTTACTTTTGCAACACCTTCAAGAGCTGGTTACACTTTTGGTGGCTGGGAACTTGTCGAAATTTCTGAAGGCGACACTATTGTTAACACACCTGAACAGTCTTATGGTAATTGGACTGTTGGAGAAATTTATTCTTCAACACCAATGGCTGATGGAGTAATAAGTGCATACGGTAATATTGAACTCCGTGCAGTTTGGGAAGCTATTCCTTATACTATTTCATATACGGATGCAAGTGGAGATAGTGGAGTTGTTATTAGTCCGTCATCAGATACATATAATATAACAGAGGCTTTCTATCTTTCACCAAGTGGAGAGAATGAAACCGTCTCAAGAACAGGTTACATATTTGATGGTTGGACTGTGCTTAGTGTAGAAATAGACGGAGTTACTTATAATACAAGCGGCGAAACACATGGTGGCTGGGAAATTGGGTCTACTATAACTAATCTACATATAGCAGCAGGTAGATACGGCAATGTTATACTTCAAGCAAACTGGACGCCTATCACTTATACTATTAGATTTAATGCGAACGCGCCTTCAGGCTCTTCTGCAGAAGGTTCAATGACAGATATTACTGGCGTAGAATATGACTCAGATAAAGCGTTGCCAACAAATAATTTTGAAATTGATGGTTATAATTTTGTTGGTTGGTCAAGAAATCCAAATCAAGCTGATCAAACCGGATTAACAGAATCAAACGGAAAATGGACTGCAAGAAATTTAACCACAGTAAATGGTGATACTGTAACTTTATACGCTCAATGGGAAAATGATACAAGCTATGATTTTGGTTTTAATCTTGTTTTCTCAAGTGGCACAGTTTCACATGATCCAACTCTAGATAATATTAATGTAGATGGAAAAACATCTAACTATACTGGGACCTTTGGGAGTGACTATACTGCAACTGTTACACTTCAAAATAATGGTTATGGTTATTATGTAACAACCACTGGTGGTATTACTACAAAAGATGCTTTAATGGCAGAATTAGGGATTGATTCAGATGAAGCTTTAAACAATAGCCTTGCTTCTTATTTTGGAAATTATGCACAGACAATAGATTTCACGCTTGATTCTCATAATATAAATATATATGTATATGAAATATATTCTATCCTATATACTCAAGACAGCAGCGATCAAGGTATAACTGGAACAATTAATTCGACACAATACAAATTCCATAATATTGCTATTAACCTTGAAACAAGACCTACTGATGTTTATAAAAATGGTTATACTTTTGCTAGTTGGAACACAAATATAAACGGAACAAGCGGAACGTCTTATAACTTTGGTGTTGAATACACTACAAATGCAAGCATGACGCTTTATCCACAATTCGCCGCAAGAACAATTATATTTGATTTTTCAAATGCACTTTCTGGAGTAAATATAAACGGGACAATTTATGATAGCTTCCAAAGAGTTGTAAGTAGCGTTAGTGCAGTGTTCGGACAAGATGATACATTAGAAAATGCCAGTGGGACAACCACTATAACATTCCCATTTTTACAATTAACTGACGCAGATGGTGTTGTTATTTCTAATGCAACAATTTATTTAAATTATGGAGCATCTAGTAATCGCCTTATTGAAACAACCTTGAATACATCTGCAGACTGTTTGCTTGATTCTTGGGATGAAATTTTATTGAATTATCCAGCTATTTTTGGCGGTTCAAATGATTCTGGAAACATCACTTTAACTATCTCTTTCACTGACGAAGAAAACAGAGTTCAAGACACAAGCGGTCTATATTTAGACATAGTGTTTGCTGATTATACAATTACTTATAATCGTGGAGAGGCAACCACAGGTAGTGACTACACAAGTGATTATTCATATACTGCGAACGTAACAATTTCTAACAATACCTTTACTTATGCTGGCTATAATTTTGACGGTTGGCAAGTTAGCAGTGTGGAAATAGACGGCGTTACTTATAATATAAATGACAACAATAACCAAACTTATGGTGGCTGGACTATTGGTTCAACAGTTAATCCTGGAACTATAGAAAATAGTAAAGGAAGATATGGCGATGTGACACTCGTGGCACAATGGGATCCAACACCTTACGAAATTACATATACTGTTGCAAGTGGAGAAGGTAGTGTTGTAACTACACCTCAAGGGTATGATATTGAAGAAAACTTAATTCTTTTATCAAATAATGCCACTCGAACAGGTTATACGCTTACTGGCTGGGATGTGGTTGAAGTAAATGGTAATTCAACAGAAGATTATTCTTTTGGCGGATGGACCGTTGGAGATACTATCAGTGTTAATAGTTTAACTATAGGCCCAGGTAGATATGGAAATGTTACACTTCAAGCAGTTTGGAGTGCAAATAACATTATTGTTCGTTATAATGCCAATTCCGGAATTGGTACTTACCAAGATTCAGCAACTTACGGAAGTCCATATACTTTTAAAACACAAGCTGTAACAGGTATTTCAAGAACGGGATATAATTTAATTGGTTGGGCAACTTCTTCTGAAGGTGGAGTAACGTATCAATTAGGACAAGTGTTAGATCCTTGGAATATTGATGTTAATATAAACGATCAAGGCGAAAGAGTATATGATGTCTATGCCGTTTGGTCTCCTATCACATATACAATTAGATTTGACGATAATGTTGACGATGCTTCAGTTAGTGGCGATTTGCCTGAAAATATAAGTGCAACTTATGATGATCCAAATCTTCCATATACTGTAACAAACGTTTTGACACGAACTGGTTACACTTTTGGTGGATGGTCACTAGATGAAAGTGGTACTTCAAGTGCAAATATTGACAATATTTTTACTGGCGAGACATATACTCGAACCGAACTTGGCAATTTGACAACGGCAGACAATGATACTGTGACGTTGTATGCAATTTGGACATCTGATATAATTCAAATTACTCTTAATGCACAAAATGGCGCTGGAGATAATGACGGAACAACAACTATTTATCTTAAATATAATGTTGGTTGGTATTCAGATGACCAAGGGGTAACTCCAATAACTTCGATTACTACTCGTCCAACAAGAGCAGGTTACACTTTTGCTGGTTATTTCACAGAAACAAATGGCGAAGGAACTCAAATTATTGATGCAAGTGGAAACATAATTGCTGGAAATACCACATTTACTGCTACGCCTACAACTTTGTTTGCTAATTGGAAAGGTAACTTAATTGCAGTTAACTTAAATATGAATGACTATACCAATGGCGGAACAGGTTCAACAAACGCTTCTCTAGGATACACAACAGTCTATATTAGATATGGCGGAACAGAAATTTATGAAAATAGAGATGCTGATGATTTGACTTCTGGAACTGGCGCTTTAAGTCTAAATGATTTAATTCCAACAAGAACTGGTTACACCTTTCTTGGCTACTATATAGGAAGAGAAACAACTTCTACTCAAGTTATTGCAATGGCTAGTGGTAATGCAAGTTTTGTAAATAGTGCTTTTACTACTTACAATTCAGATGGCGGAACCATCTATGCAGTATGGCAAGCAGAAACTTATACAATTACTTTAAGTGCAAATAGTTCAAATTATGTTCCTGAAGGCGAAACAAATCGTCCTACTGTTTCAGGTGGTGAAACTACAACTATTCAAGTAGAATTTGATGAACGTCCTGTTTTTATAATTCCAAGCTGGGCAGTTAGTTATTATTCATTTATTGGTTATTATCAAAATGCTGTAAATCCAGCCGAAGGAGCAAATAGTCCAGTAACCAATAATGTTGGAGTTTTAATTGGTGTTTATGGAAATGGAACTTGGACGACTGATTTAACTGATCAAAACGTAACAATATATGCTCAATATCAAGCAATAGGAACTGATGTTACCTTTACTGCTGTTGAATCTGATGCTAGCATTACAGGCAGTGAAAGTGGAAATTCGTTAACCGAAACTCTTTATATTAATCAAGATTTTGATTTGAGTGATATTGAAGTTACTCGATATGGTTATACTTTCCTTGGTTGGTCGGCAACTAGTGGTGCCTCAACTGCAACTTATGGACCAAATGATATTTTATCTGCTGAAAGCGAAGAACTTTTAGCTGTTATCAATGCTCAAACCTTATATGCAGTTTGGAGCGGTGCTCTTACCTATACTATAGAATATGATACTGACGGTGGAACTCCGGCAACAATTACAAATGGATCTTACACGGTTACATCTGACATCACTCTTGCCAGTGTTTATAAAAACGGTTATAAATTCAACGGCTGGAAAGTTGTAAGTGTTTCTTATGATGCTGACGGAAACGGAGAAATAGATGCTGATGAAACTTTCACTTCTGGCACTCATGGTGGATGGGATATTGACAGCACGCTTTACAGCGGAACAATTCAAACTACCGAAAGCACAAGAAAGTATGGAAATATTTCTGTAATTGCTGACTATTCTATCGTGGAATATACAATAACTTATAATTTGCCAACTCAAGAAGAGGATGGCTATACTATATCCATGCCAAGCACATACACGACTACCTATAATATTACCGATACTTTTGATTTGCCAACGCCAACAAGAGTTGGTTACACTTTTGCAGGCTGGAGAGTTGATTCTGTAACAGGCACAGCAGACAGCTCAACTGGCGGATGGTCTGGAACAATAACTTCGCTCACAGGATTAACAGGAAAACATGGTCATGTTACATTGACAGACCAATGGACAGCTGAAGAATATCAAATAACTTTAAATGGCGAAGGTTCGGTTGAAAATCAAACTGTAACTGTAAGATATGACAATGGACTTCTTACTAACCCTACTGCTCTAACAAGAACTGGTTACACCTTTAGAGGTTGGGGTTTTAAAGCTGATAATGAAGATACTCTTATTATTGAGTGCACAAATCCAGAAACAGAAAATCCTACTTTCACTTTAGTTGCAAGCTATTCAAATTATACCAACGTTTCTGGGCAATGGATTATGGATTTGACAGGAACAGATTTAATTCTTTATCCTATATTCTCAATTAACAGTTACACCTTGACAGTTCACTATAGCGCAGCAAATGTTACAAACAGCACAAATATTCAAGTTCAATTAGCTGGAACAGAAGATGTTTATTCTATTGCTGTTGGAGGACAACAGGCTCTAACTCACACCTATACAACTTCTACTCAAACAGTTAATATTTCAACTGTTAATGGCGACTATGACTATTATATTGTTGTTGGTGGAAGTGAAAACTTGTCCGCAACCTATTCTTCCCCTGTAAACAGCACCACTTACACAAGTTGGGCTCCAACAGGAAATGCTGATATTTACGTTGTTATTTATCAAAGATATACTGTCACATACGATAATAATGGAGCTAATGTAACTGGCGAGGTTTCAGACTCCTACAAAATCCATGGAACTAGTTTAACTTTGGCTGCTGGAACCGGTCTTTCTAGAAATGGTTACGAATTTGATGGCTGGGCAACTACATCAACTGGAACAACAGCAGTTACTGTTTATGAAAATGATGCGGATGCTAAATTTTTCGCAATTTGGTCAGAAAATCTATATACAATAACTTACGATTTGTCCACCGCAGGTGGTTATTACTATGACGGAACAAATTATACTTCTACAACAAGCTTTACTGTTCAATATACTATTGAAACCAATAGAGTTTATATTACAGGCGACACACTAAGCTCTGTTTCTGGTGTAACATTACCTAACAAAAGAGCTTACAGAGTGGGCTACACCCTGCTTAATTGGACTCTTGATAGAACGCGTTCAGACCAAACTCTTGGTGCTGGTTGGATTCAAACTCAAGTGGACGGAAACACTATTTTGGCTATCGGGCAACAAACAAACGATACTTTCTATGGCAATGTTGTTTTGACTCCAAATTGGGAATTAGAAGAATACACAATTACGTATCAAGGCGATGAAAATTATGCTCTTAGCATTGATCCTCAAACATACACCTATTCAGCAACAAATGATACAACTTTCGATTTGGCTAACCCTACAAGAACAGGCTATGATTTCGCTGGTTGGTCGGTTGTCAGTGTGAATGGCACAGCAGACGGTTCAAATGGTGGCTGGTCTGGAACAATAACAACACTATCAGATCTTTATAATAAACACGGCAATGTAACACTTCAAGCAACTTGGGAGCTTGCTGATCCTTATGTTATCACTTATGATGCCGGCGAAGGAACCATTGTTAATTCGGATAATGCCACACAAGAATTTAATATAACTCAAAATGTGCCATTACTTAGTGGAACTGGTAATATCTACAGAACAGGTTATACGCTTATCGGTTACACAGTTTCTAACAATGAAGGTAACTGGGATACTCTTGCAAATGATTCAAATCAAATTTTGTTTGTTGACGGTGCATATACTGCTCGAGCTGGAACATATGGAAATGTTACTTTAACTGCTATATGGGAACCTGCAACAACAACCTATACCATTAGAGTTGATTTGCAAACCTTGACAGACGGAGAATTTGCTTCTACAACTTTCACAGGTATTGCTGCTAACACTGAACAAGTTATTGATGAAAGTTTCATAACAAACACAGTTTTAGCAGAAATAACAAATCGTGAAACCGCTGGTTCTATTGATTTGAAGGGCTTTGAATATATTTCATATACAGTTAGTGGAGCATATGACTCTAACAAAATTGCCGGCGACGGCTCAACAACTATAATTTTAAGATACAACTACGTAAATTACACAATTACCTATACAATAACAGAAGACGATGCTGATTTTGTTGCATCCATGCCAAGTGGTTACACGCAAAGTGGCGATAACTACACTTATTCATATAATATCTATACTTTCCAAAATGGCTTCGTTCCACTTTCAAGTGGTTATGTTACAAGAACAGCTTACAACTTGACAGCATGGAAAGTTTCTGGAAATGGACTTGAAAATTGGAATGTTGGGCTTGGAAATTATATAAACAGCAACCAAATTGCTGCTAACACAACTATTACAGTGTCTAACACCACAAGAATTTTTGGTGATGTTACCTTAACAGCGATTTGGACACCACAAACTTATACAATTACTTATGAAGTGGCTGGTGGTAATCCATTAACTGGCTCTTCTTACACCACAAATTATGATATTGAGGACGAAGTTATTTTGCCAAAACCTACAAAAACAGGCTATAACTTCCTTGGATGGCAAGTTTCTGGCGCTGGACACAACTGGGGTAGCGAATTAAGAGATTCCGGCTCTCAAAGTGCAGTAGGTGGAGAAGCAAGTGGGCTTTACGGCGATGTGACTTTAACTAAAAAAAAAAAAAATGCTAGATTCCTTGTAAATGTTGACCTTAATGACTCAACATCCAAAGGCAACACGGCACAAAATGGCTCAACTGCAGTTACTGACACCACAATGCTAGATTATGAAAATAATGGCGTGTATGTCGAATATGACACGACAAGCATTTATTCTAGCCGTGATGAAGAAACAACTATCTCTAATTTTGCTCCAACAAGAGCGGGCTACACTTTCCTTGGCTGGTCATTAACTTCAAATGGAAGTGTGATCACAAACAGCACTGGTGTGCTTAACAATGTTTGGAATACAACGAATATTAGTTCAGGTGCGGCAACAGACGGTGGAGTTACTCTTTATGCTATTTGGCAAGCAAGAAACTACACTATAACTTTTAGAGGTAATAATGGCGAGACCGCAGACCAACAAACATCTTATACACAAACTTTCACTTTTGATAATATTGCGGTTGAATTAACTTCAAATGCCTTTATTAGAGACGGATTTACCTTCGGTGGTTGGTCAACAATTGCTATTGAAGATAACGAAGAATCAGAGGCTGGAAATATCACATATACGGAAAAGTATCCATTTATCTTTAATCAAGAAACGTTGACAACTCTTGGCTCAAATATTCAAAACTACAACCTTAACTTATATGCAATTTGGAATCCAAGAACTGTGACTGTAACTTTTAACTTGAATGATGAAAAAGGAACAACTGATGCAGTTTTAACAGACGGTGCAGAAACAATGTATGTTTCATACAGTCGTGATTTCTCTGAACTTTATGTAAATCAAGGAGTAAGCATCGGCTTCCCAACAGTTACAAGAACTGGATACTCTAATCTTGGTTGGTTTATACATTCAGGAAGTGACGAAATTGCAGTTAGTCCAACAACTACTTTAATTTCAATAAGTCAATATATATTAAATCTTGACTCAGAAAATCCAACACTTACTCTTTATATGCATTGGCAAGCACATACTATCAATGTGGTTTACAATGCAAACATCGACGGAAATAATCAAACTGATGAGGGTGATGATACTGAAATCGGTTCTCCTCAAACAGTTCAATTTGACAGCTCTTACACAGTTGCAGACAATGCTGACGAAATTATGTTTCCTAGAGTTGGCTACACCTTTGCTGGCTGGGTTGACGGTGCTGGAAGATCTGTAACTATTGGACAAAACGCTAACTTTAACTATGCTTATACAATAGACAGTTCATCTACTCCAACTATATACACCACAACTTTCTACGCACAATGGACGGAGACAACTTATTCAATTCAATTTAACGGAAACGGAACAACAGAAAACCCTGCAACATTAAATGAAGGAGCTTCTGAAACAAGAACAGGAATACTTTATACAGCAAGTATCACTCTTCCTAACATTTACACAAGACAAGGCTATACTTTCCTTGGTTGGAGCACAAATTCTGGATCTTCAACTGCTGAATTTAATGGAACAAGTTCATATAGTGGTGCGAATTTACTTCCATCAGGCACTGAAACTGGAACGGTTACTCTTTATGCAATTTGGGAGGCAGATCCTGTTGAGTTTACTGTAAACTTCTTCTACGAAACACTTCTTAGTGCAAGAAATGGTTTGGAAACATCTTCGTTTGATGCTTCACACTATGCACAATATTCATATTCAACAACTCTTGAAACAACAGAGGATGCAGGAACGGATATTACATCGGAAATTGTTAATTTTGCAAATGATTTTAAAACAAACAATGCTAGTTTAAATGCTATTTACAAAACTGTTGTGGCAAGTGCAACAACAGACGGAAAAATCATTGTTTTAGGTGATGGTTCACTTGTTGTCAACCTATACTTTACTCGCGGAACTTATGACGTAACTATCAATGTCGGCACTGGCATTTCAAACGTGACTATCACAACAACTGTTGAAGGGGCAACCAATTCTACTCTTTATAATGGTGCAACCACAACCACAGTTGATGTTTATGCTGGCGAGTCAATTAACATTTCTGCAACACAGAGTGCAGGCTATGGCACACCTCAATTTACTGAAGGTGGAGAAAATGTTGCGACTTCAACTCTTCAACCTTTGACTGTTAACTCAAATAGAAAATTCTCTGTTTCAGCAGAACCTCAAATTGTCGACTTCACTGTTAGAGTTCACTTGCAACAAGTAGACAATGAAGAAGGATATGATTTAGATAGAACTCAAACTCAACGAGGAACGACAGATACTACTGTTACTATCACTCCAAGTGACGAAACAGCAACAGGTTCAGGTTTATATGGATCAGTTAGAGTTCAAGGTGTTGGTGGTAATTATGCCGATTACAGTGAAACAGGTTTTGTGTTCAATGCTAACAAGAGTAATATTACAGACGATACAGACATTACAGTGGCAGGTAACGAATCTCTTGTAATTGATTTGTATTTCGATAGATTATCTTATGAATTCACACTTGTAGCTGGAACAGGTATTGCAAGTGTAACACCAAATAATACTCCTATTACTTTGAAATTTGGTCAAACACAAGAAATTACTGCAACTACTTTAGGTGGATATTCTTGGAACACTTGGACTGTGACAGAAGGAACAACCCCTTCAGTGTTTACAGCTAACTTACAAAATCAAACTATCACAATGGGTGCTGGAGATGTTACACTCACTGCATCTGGCAATACAATAAATTATGATGTTACCTACACCGCTGGAAGCTTGGATGCGACAGAAGAAGAAATTACTCTTCCTAATGCTACTCCTTATACAGTAGAGGCAAATCTAACCCTTTATGCATCAACAAGAGTAGGCTATCAATTTGCTGGATACAGAGTGGTTTCTGTGGAAATCAATAATATCGTCAATAATACCAACGGAAAAACTTACGGAAATTGGACAATTGGCGAAACTATCGGAATTTCAGAACTTAATGTTGGCACGGGCTATTATGGCGATGTTGTGCTAGAAGCACTTTGGACAGCAAACACCTATAGTGCTGCTTACAATAACAACACCGGCACTGGCGAAATGACAAATTCAACTGCTACATATGACACAGCAAGCTTGCTTACAGCAAACGCCTTCGAAAAGACAGGTTATACCTTCTTTGGCTGGTCAACAACTGAAGATAACACAGGTATTTATCAAACTATCACAAGTGAAGATTTGACAGATGTTGCAGGAGATAAAGAGCAAGAACAAATTACCAACTATTTACTTGGACTTGACGACGCAAGCGGAATCTATTTCTATAATAATAACTACTATGCTTTCAACTTGACAGAAACAAATGGTGCAACAAGTGAAATTTTCGCTCAATGGAAGGCTAACACTTATACAATTTACTTCCATGGAAATGGTGGTTTGACTTCAAATAGTGAAGATGTTTACGCTCAAGTGGTTACTTATGATACACAACCACAATTCTCTCCTATGGCGTTCACTCAAACAGGTTATACTTTTACAAATTGGAACACAGATTCTGAGGGAAAAGGAACATCTTATTCTGCATCAGATAGAGCAAACAACTTAACAAGTAAGCCAAATGGAAGAGTTAACTTGTATGCTCAATGGCAAGCAAACAGATATGAAATTACTCTTAACTTAAATAACGGCAGCTTGACTGGAACGACCACTGCAACAACAGTTTGGGCAGAATATGATTCAAGCACTCTCTATCTCAATGAAACGGGCACAACAGTATATAATCCTGTTGCTGTAAGAAATGGGCATACTTTCAATGGCTGGACAGAGACTTTAGATGGATCTGACACCTTGATTTCTGCAAGCGGAACTCTTCTTACAACTTGGACAAGAGATGAGGCAAGTGCAGTTAATGTTTATGCATCTTTCACAGCAAACACATATAGAGTTATTCTTAATCCAACAAACATAAATTCAACAAATGCGATTACTTGGACACCAAATAATCTTGAATCTGTCCAAGATTCTGCAAACAAATATATTTACTTAACTTATGGCGATACCACAAGAACTATTTATCAGACTAGATCAGGAAGCACATTCCCATATACACCAAGTGGCATTGTAAGTGGACTTTCACTTTCAATGGAAGGTTATGCTTTTCTTGGCTGGGCTAGTTCTCAAGGCTCAACAGTAGCTGATGTTATTAATGCTAACGGGCAATTATTAGCTAACTGGACAGGTACTAAAGATGATATAACCCTTTATGCAGTATGGCAAATTCAACCATACACTTTGACAATTGAAAGTGACGGAGCGGAAGTTTCAAATATTACAGTTACAGGTAACGAAGAAGTTATTGACCCTACTGGCAACACCTATTCAATTACCTATGGCTATACTGTAAGAGTAACTTTCACAACAAATGCAGGTTACACTGCAACAGCAACACTTTCAAAGGATTTACAATTTACAAACAACACCTTCACAATGCCTGCACATGATGTGACATTGACAATTACAACAGAAGCAAATTTGGTTAGTGTTGGACTCAACTTAAATGACACTGTTGGAGCAACAAAAGCTAATGCTTTCACATACACAAATGTGTTTGTTGAATACAACACAAGCAACATGTATGCAGAAAGAAGTGCAACAGATATCACAGAGCCAACAGGCGAAGCACTTACAAGCTTAATTCCAACACGTAACGGTTACACTTTCCAAGGCTGGTCATTGACTCCTAATGGAAGTGTGATAACAGGAACAAACGGAATTCTTACAACAACATGGAACATCACTAATATCGGCTCAGGCGCAGCAACAGATGGAAGTGTAACACTATATGCTATCTGGCAAGCTAAAAACGATACCGTTTATACAATTCACTATTATTTCCAAGGCATTGGCACGAACGAAAGCGGGGAAGTGGAATATATTCATGACACTTCTAGACTCGCAGACGCGACTGGCACTGGAACAACAGACCAAAGCGTTTCAACAACAGCCGTAAGCGGAGAAAGAAACGATCTTACCGACTTCATTGTTAAAGTCACAGGCTTTACTTATAGTGGCAAATACAATGTAGGCGAAGATGCTGGTTATGACGGAGAAAATCAAAATCTCAATATTGCTGGCGATGGTTCTCTTATCATTAATTTGTATTACAATAGAAATTCATATACTTTGACTATCAATTATAACGACAATGGTCAAACAACCTCAGCAAATGTTACAAGACAATATGAAGATACCTATGATTTTGCTGAACCTACAAGAACTGGTTACACATTTGTTGGCTGGAATGATCCTATTGGAGCGGGCAGTGTTGCGGGAAGCGAAAATGGCTACACCTATACATTCGGTGCTGACAATGAAACTATCACAGCAACATGGAACGCAGATGTTACAACCATCACTTTAGAGGTTGGCTCGTTCACAGGAGCTTCAATAATTCCAACAACTACTATTTATGCAAGATATGATGATAGTAGGCTTTACAACACAAATCCTTATGGACTTCAAGATTCTGAACTTACTGGAAATATTATCACTCCAAGAGCTAATTTAGTGGCATACGATTTTGACGGTTTCTACGATGAATTTAGAAGTGTGATTATTTCTAGTGCAGGTGCAATAAATATCAATAACGGAGTATGGAACAGCAAGGAGTCCAAACTTACTCTAACTGCGGGCTTTACACCACACACTTACAACATTTCTTACAGTGCTGGCGAAGGAATTGATGCACAACTCACTGCAACAAACGGAACTTATAACACAGTTTCAGGTTTCACACTTGCAAGTGCTGCGCGTGACGGATATCAATTTGACGGCTGGGAATTAAGAAGTGTGGCATATGACGTAGATTTCGACGGCGTGATTTCTGCTGAAGATGAAACATTTACAACAGGAACAGTTGGCGGATGGACAATATATACAACAGAAAATAACTCACTTCTTAGCGGAACAAGTGTTCAAGGTATTGGACGCTATGGCGATTTAGTCCTTGTCGCTCACTGGACTCCAATTGAATATACAATTACCTTTGATGCAAACGATGACGATTTATATTCTACATTTAGCGGAACTCTTCCAGAAAACTTGACAGTAGCTTTTGATGTTGAAAAAACCTTCTCTTATGCTCTTACTTTAGAAGGTTATACATTCAAAGGTTGGTCAAAGACAGTTCCAAATCTAGAAGGAACAGTGTTTAAAAACACCTTTGACGGCGAAGTATATTCTTCAACAACTGTTAAAAACTTGACATCAACAGACGAAACAAGCGTAACACTTTATGCTGTTTGGGAAATTAATAGTTATGATTTGACAGTGGAGATTTCTTCGGATGATATAGGACTTTCTTCAATTACTATCTATTCAATAGACGGTTCAGCTCAAACTCAAATAGGCAAAGTGGATATAGATGCTGAAACAGAGGAAGGAACTTCAGTGACTATTCAAGATAGAAGCTTCTACACAAGCATTAGACTTACCTATGAAACAGTAGAAGGTTATGAATTTGATGCATGGCAAACAACGCCTGACACGTTCGCAATAGCAGCTAATTCCTTCAATATGCCAGCAAATGATCTTACAATTGTCGGCTGTGGCAGACCTATACAATATCAAATTGAATATAGCGTAGGTGACGGCGGAACTATTGACGGAAGCTCTTCAATTATCGTAAAAGTTGACTACAACGCAAGTGGTATTATCGGTTACTATACAACTGTAGGTTCAGATAATGTTATTGCTACCACACCTGATGGTGCAACAGCGATTGTTCCAACAAGAGAAGGTTACAAATTCCTTGGCTGGAGTGAAGAAGATTACTCTGAAGTTCAACCTCAATATGAAAACGGCGATGCTTATACACACGAAACCTCCGGAACATATCGCTTGTATGCTTATTGGCAAGCAGAGACTTACACTGTTGTTTACCATGCTAATGGTGGCACTGGTGATGATTATAAAGATACAAATCCTTTAGTATTTGATTCTTCTTACACATTCTTAAGTCTTGAACAAGCAACCAGCACGCTTACTAACTTTGCAAAAACAGGCTACACTCTTCAAGGTTGGTCAAGAACAGCTGGTGATACAAACACAACCAACTTTAATTTGGGAACAGCTTACTCTTGGACAGAAGATTTAAGCGACGCAAATAATACTCTTCATGTTTATGCAGTATGGGGAGCAAACAACTACACTATCAACTTCAATAGAAATGATGAGAACACCGAAGGTAGTGGTAATTATGGTGTTGCTACAGGCACTGTAAATCCAATTGTCGCAACATACGATCAAGTTGCAAACAGTTCGTCAGTATTTACTCTTGCAGGCTATACCTTTAAAGGATGGGCAAGAAATATTGAAGGCACAGATGTAAAAGGAATTGAAAACAAAGTACCAGATGGAGTAT
>CALVMX010000015.1 GCA_944349415.1 uncultured Clostridia bacterium | reverse complement strand
AAGGCTTTCATCAATGCTTGACCTTTTTTTTTATTTTTTTGTGAGCCAGCGATATCTCCGTCATTAATTTTCATTTCCGCTTTAATAAAACAATTACATGCATTTGCAGTGGTTTCTAAAAGTTCAGCAATTAATTCTTGTTTTTCCATTTTTTCTCCTATTTTTATTATACCAGCAACAAAAAAATTTTCAAAGCATTTTTAAATAATATAATCTATTTGACTTTCCTTTTTAAAAAGATTAAAATTTTAAAAAGGAAAAATATGAGAGCTATACTTCACTGTGATTTAAATAATTTTTATGCAAGTTGTGAATGTCTAATAAATCCTGAACTTAAAGGAAAACCTGTCGCTGTGGGTGGCAGAGAAGAAGATAGGCACGGCGTTGTGGTTGCTTCGAATTATGAAGCAAAGAAGTTTGGTGTTCGCTGTGGCGTTACCACTTATCAAGCAAAAAAACTATGTCCAGAAATTGTTATCTGCGAGCCAAAGTTTGAGGTATATAACAAATATTCGCACCAAGTAAGAAAAATCTATGAAGAATATTCCGACCGCGTGGAGCCGTTTTCTATTGATGAATGTTTTATCGATGTTACTCATAGCAAAATTTTTGGGTCACCAGAAAAAATAGCGAACGAAATTCGCGAGAGAGTAAAAAAGGAAATTGGGCTCACTATTTCTGTTGGCGTTAGTTTTAATAAGACTTTTGCCAAAATTGGAAGCGACCTTAAAAAGCCGGACGCAACAACAGTTATAACCAAAGAAAATTTCAAAGATATTGTTTGGACTCTTCCTGTTGGTGACATGTTTGGTGTGGGTAGAAAAATGAAAGAGAAACTTTTGCGCCTTGGTATAAATACCATAGGTGATTTGGCTAAATTTGATAAGTCTTATTTGGTTTCGGAATTTGGAAAGATAGGGGAAGAGCTATATAACAAAGCAAATGGAATTGATGAAGAAGAGGTGAATTTAACAACAACACATTCTATGCCAAAAAGTATTGGGAACAGCACCACATTTTATAAAGATTTGACTGATCGAAAGGAAATTGAGCTTGCTTTTGTTGTTATAGCAGAAAGTGTGGTGGAAAGAATGATTAAGAAAAATATTGAAACTTGCAAAACCGTCTCGATCGTTGTGCGAGACAGCAATTTAAAATTTTATCAGAAACAATGTCAAATCCCGCCTTGTCGAAACAGTGAAATAATATCAAAAACGGCCTCAAAACTCTTTTTTGATAATTTTTCTCATTTAATCGGCATTAGACTTTTAGGGATTTCTGTTAGTGGATTTAATGAAGAACAACTTTCTTTTTTCAATTTAGAAGATAAAAAGCTGGATGAAGTTATGTATAAAATTCGCGAGAAATTCGGACATAACAGTATAAGGCGTGGCAATATGTTAAACAACGAAAAAATTGCAACAGCTTTGGACAGAGTGCAACTTGACAAAAATTCGCAAGATTAAATAAAAAAGTTATCAAAAATTATATTATTTTTTAATTTTTTTTGATTTTTTATATATTTTTTTGATTTTTTTTATTTTTAATAAAAATTTTTTGAATAATTAAATAATATTTAATTTATTTTTCATTTTTAATATAAATTTTATATATTTTGCCATAATACATCAAAGAGGTGTTTTATGGCTTATTCATATAAAGGAGCAATAACGTTTGGACTTGTTTATATTCCTGTCACATTAATTTCAAGTGTAAAAAATAATGATATAGGATTTAATCTTATTGATAAAAAAACAATGAGTAGAGTGAAATATAAAAAAACATGTGTTGACTGCGGTAACCGCGAAGTTAAAAATGAAGATGTTGTCAAAGGTTATCAATATGAAAAGGACAAGTATGTTATTTTCACAGATAAAGATTTTGAAAAAATTAAAACTAAAAAGGATAAGAATATCACCATTCAGCAATTTGTCAACTTAAATGAAGTAGACCCTATTTATTTTGATAAGGCATATTATGTTAATCCTATAGGTGCAGAAAATGCATATGAAGTTCTTCTTAATGCCATGGAAAAAGAAAACAAGGCGGGAATTGCCAAAGCAGTTCTCGGCACAAAGGAAACTTTACTACTAATTAGAGCGAAAAATGGCAATATGCTTATAAATACGTTATTTTTTGCTACTGAAATAACAAAGGCTCCTTCCATAAAGAAAAGCAAACCACAGAAAAAAGAAATTGACCTCGCTGTTTCTTTAATAAACCAAATGACAGAAAAGTTTCAGCCTGAAAAGTTCAAAGATGAGTATAACTTAAAGCTCAAAAAAGCTATAAAATCTAAAATAGCCGGCAACGAGATAATTGAGTATGCGGAAAAAGAAGAGCCGAGCAAAATCATTAATCTTATGGATGCACTTAAACAGAGTCTAAAAGGTAATGCTAAAAATGCTTGAAAAATATAACGAAAAGCGGGATTTTGATATAACAAATGAGCCGAAAGGCAAAATCAAGAAAACAAAATCCAAAAGATTTGTCGTGCAGTTCCATGAGGCAAGGCGAGATCATTACGATTTTCGCTTGGAACACAACGGAGTTCTTGTTAGTTTTGCTGTGCCAAAGGGTTTTTCATATGATTCTTCTGATAAAAGGCTGGCTGTTCATGTGGAAGATCATCCTCTTGACTATATCAATTTTGAAGGAGTCATTCCTAAAGGACAATATGGTGCAGGCAGAGTGCAAGTGTGGGATAAAGGAACTTATGCCATTTCTGAAGATTTAGATTTAGGTTTAAAAAAGGGAAATTTTAAAGTTTATTTAAAAGGCGAAAAGTTAAAAGGAGTTTGGAGCATTGTTCATTTTAAAGAAGAAAATTGGCTTGTTATATTTGATAAAAAATTCAATAATTTAGAAAATACTCTAAAAAATTCATTAAAAAACGAAAAAAATACAAAAAAATCATTAAAAATTGATAAAAACTCAAAAAAATTACCATTTAAAAAAGCAAGTGCACAACTTGCAACGCTTTCAAAAAATATTCCAAAAGGAAAAGAATGGCTGTTTGAAATTAAATATGATGGTTATAGAATTGTTTCCTATATTCAAAATGGCAAAGTCAAATTACTTTCTCGAAAGGAAAAAGATTATACAAAAAACTTTCCTAAGATAAGCGACAGCCTAAAAAACTTAGCAGACAATGCGGTTTTGGATGGCGAAATGGTGGTTTTTGATGAAAACGGAAGAAGTGATTTTTCGCTCATGCAGGAGAGCATAAAAAAACATCGAAACAATTTTTATTATGTTGTTTTTGATATTTTGGCTTTGAATGGAGAAGATTTAAGAGAAAAAGAACTGCAGGAAAGAAGAAAAGTATTAGAAAACTTGTCAAAATTGTTTACTGAAAATATAATATTGAGCCAAATAGTAGAAGGGAAAGGAAAAGAGTGCTTTGCTCTTGCGAAGAAGTTAGGACTTGAAGGGATAGTAGCAAAAAATAAAACTTCCACATATCACGGGAAACGTGATGACAGTTGGCTGAAGATTAAATGCTATCAAAGGCAAGAGTATGTTATTGGAGGTTTTCTAATTTCAGATATTGACAATAAATTATCTGCATTGTTAGTAGGATATTTTGCTGATGAAAAATTATTTTTTATTGGAAAAGTTGGAACCGGTTTCAGTGAAGAAATTAAAGAAAAATTATTAAAAAAATTAAAAAAAATAGAAGTAAATTCTTCTCCTTTTCAAAATTATAATAAAAAGGCGTTTTATGTAGAGCCAAAATTCATAGCCGAAGTTCAATATGCTGAGCTTGCAGCGTCCAAAGTTTTACGGCAAGCAAGTTTTATTGGTCTAAGAGAAGATAAGGAAATTAAAGATGTTCGTTTGGAGGAAGAATGAATAAAAAAGATTTAGGAATAGAAATTACGAGTCCTTCAAAAATAATATATCCAAAAGAAAAGGTGGCAAAAATTGATGTTGTGAAATATTATAGCGAAGTGGCAGATTTAATGCTGCCATATGTTAAAAATCGTCTTTTGAGCGTTATAAGGTGTCATCAAGGCATAATGGGTGAGTGTTTTTTTAAAAAACATCCTACAACGGAAAGTCAAAACATCAATATTTTTAAATTGCAAAATGAAGAATATTTTTATCTAAAAAATATTAAAGATATTCCTTATCAAGCACAAATGGGGACTATAGAATTTCACATTTGGGGTAGCAATATCAAAAAAATTGACAAACCTGACATAATGGCGTTTGATTTGGACCCTGATGAAAAGCTTTCGTTAGAAAAACTACGACAGGGAGTTAAACATTTAAAAGAAACGTTAGACTCGTTAAATTTAGTCTCGTTTCTGAAAACAAGTGGTGGCAAAGGGTATCATATTCTTCTTCCTTTTTCTAGTTCAAAAAATTGGGAAAAATTTAACGAATTTGCTAAAAATATTGCCCTATTAATGGAACAAAAATGGCCAGATTTATACACATCAAATATAAGAAAAGAAGATAGAAAAGGGAAAATATTTGTGGACTATTTAAGGAATAAAAAAGGAGCAACTTGCGTCGCTCCATATTCTCTTAGAGCAAGAGCTGGTGCCAAAATTTCCTTTCCAATAGCATGGGAAAATCTAGATAAAATTGCTCCAAATGAGATAGATATTTTTAATTTTAAAAATTATTTAAATGATAATGTTTGGCCAGACTTTTTCTTAATTAACCAAAAAATATATTAAATTATTGCTAAAAAATCATTTTTTTTGAATTTTTAACTCATTTTTTTAATAATTTTTGAATTTTTCCAAATTTTTCTTTATCATATTTATATTCTTTTCTTGGTTTAACAAAATTATTTGAACTGCTATTTATTTGACAGTTTCAGTAAATCTTTTTCTTCCACTTTTTTTCTCACTTCTTGTTATTTTTTTGATACAAATAACTTGACCTACACATATCTTCAAGAGTTTTAGTTGTTTTAAATCCTAATTCCTTTTCCGCTTTTGAAGGGGAGGCGTAACACATAGCAATGTCGCCAGGTCGTCGTGCCACAAATTCATATTTAACTAAATTTCCGTTGACTTTATTAAAAGTGTTGACAATGTCAAGGACACTATAGCCGGTCCCAGTACCAAGATTATAAATCTTAAGTCCGACATTTTCCTCGAGCATTTTTTCCAGGGCCTTAATATGACCTTTTGCTAGGTCGACAATGTGGATGTAGTCACGAACACCTGTTCCGTCTTTTGTGTTATAATCTTTTCCAAAAATATTCAGATGGTCAAGTTCGCCGGTTGCGACTTTACAAATGTAAGGCATAAGGTTGTTTGGTATGCCGTTTGGGTCCTCGCCAAGTAAACCGCTCTCGTGTGCACCGATCGGGTTGAAATAGCGAAGTAAAACAATATTAAAATCTGGATGAGCATTTTGGTAGTCCTCCAAAATTTCCTCATTGAATAGTTTGGTTCGACCATATGGGTTGGAAGCGCCTAGCGGAAAATCTTCTTCAAGAGGCATGATTTCAGAAACTGCATAAACAGTGGCGGATGAACTGAAAATAAAGTTTTTACAGTTAAATTTTTCCATTACTTCCAAAAGATTTAATGTGGAAATTAAATTGTTTTTATAATATTTTAAAGGCTCTTTGCAACTTTCGCCAACCGCTTTAAAACCAGCAAAATGGATAACTGCAAAAATGTCAGGGTTTTCCTTAAACACTTTTGTCAATGCATTTATATCACAAACATCCTCTTGATAAAATTTTGGACGCTTTTTTGTTATTTTTTCAATTTTTTCCAACACTTCAATTTTTGAATTGGACAAGTTATCAATTATAATTGTTTCGTGCCCAGCGTTTATAACTTCTACTGCGGTGTGGGAGCCAATGTATCCAAGCCCGCCAGTTAATAGAATTTTCATAAAATCCTCCTTAATATAAGGATAGCATAAAAAAGAAAATTTTAAAAATGTATTTACTAACTTGATAAAAATAGTTTGTTTTTTGTGAATTATTAAAAGAGGTTTAATAAAACTTTAAGTTTTTTCAAAAATTTATTGCAAAAGTTAAATAAATATGATATAATTAAGCCGTTCAATAAATTTATGCGCTCGTAGCTCAGCTGGATAGAGCGTTCGTCTACGGAACGAAAGGTCTTGGGTTCGAATCCCCACGAGCGCACCATTTTTTCCTTGTAAGTATTATTAATAAAACAACAAATATTCACAATTATTTGGTTTGATTTTTTATATAATATATTATTGTAAAAATGAGAGCAAAAATATGAAAAATTTAAATATATTTTATTTTGATAATGATTTAGGAAATTTTGACGAGTTTAACCCAAGATTTGTTATGGAGCAAAAATATGCTAAGGATATTTTATCCTTAATAGCAATTAAAGCACCTTTTTACTATGATATAACAAATTTGGCGACAAAACTAAGAACCAATATCAAGATTTTAGAAAAACCAATAACTTTATTAAAAAACATATCCGCAATCACAGAAAAATCAGGACATTTTTGTTTAAATTTCCCATTTTTTTTGGATAAGGATATAAAAACAATAAAATCAATTGTGTTGAAGTTGTTGGTAAAAAATCATACAACACTAATTGCTGGCATTCAATCATTGAGGAAACAACTCCTTGAACTTTATCCGAGCATAAAAATCGAACTATCTCTTTACCACTTGTTATGTGGCAAAATTTTTGACGGACTAATGTTTAATTATTTGGAACAGCAAGGTTTGTTGAAACAATCTTACTTTCAAAATGATAACAGAGATTTTATGTTGATTGGATATCAAAATTCCAATGTATGCAATAAATTCAATGCGAATCTTTATTGCAGTTTTAATAATGCAAAATATAAAGATAACTCTTTGACTAGTTTTGGAAACGCAAGTGGAGAAAGGTTGGATTATTTCAGATATTTCAAACTCCGAGAGAAGAACAAGTTATATGGTAAATTTTTGATAATGCATAAGTATTTTCAAAACGAGACTAATTTGGAAATTGTTAAAAATTCGCTTGACAATATATTTGACTTACTAAATAAAAAACAAGTGGCTGACAACAAATATCTTGAAATTTTAAAACTTACCAACTATGTAGACAAGGATAACCAAATTATCGTTCCTGTTTTTGATGATTATATTCTTAAAACAAACATTCTTTTTGAAGAAGTTAAAAGAAAACTGGGTTCAAACTTAACGGAAATTTTGAATGATTTCAAAATTCTCATCCTAAATTCAAATATAAACTGTATAAAGCATAACGTGCCAATGGAGCAACTTTGCAACGAGTTGTGGCATATCTTTTTTGGTTTGTTTAACGAATATTTAATAAAAGAAAAAATTGTTGCTTCTCCACAACAATTTTTCAAACAAGGTAAATATTTAAAATGTATTTATCTTTCTAAATGTAAAGAATCTAAATAGTAATTACAATTTAATTCTTCTTTTGTTGATTTTTTTAATAATTCGCTCGGACCATATTGAGCCCCATATTGATATATATTTTCTTTTAACCAATTATTTAAACTTGATAAATCATTAATTTTTATCATTTCATCAATAGCCATAAATTTATCAATTTCATTTTTTAATTGGGCGGCATACGCTCTGCCTACAATATAGCTGGGAAAATACGCAAATTTATCATTGAACCAATGTGGATCCTGCAATATTCCTTCATTTGAATTTTTTATATCAATACCTAAATATTCTTTATACTTTTCTTTCCAAATTTTTTCTATTTCATTAACTTTTAATTCGCCATCTAACAAACCCTTTTCTATCTCATATCTTATTAATATATGAATAGGGTAATTCTTTTCTGAGGCATTTATTCTTATAGGTGTTGGAGCTGGTGTAAAATAAAAGCATTCAGGCTTATCTAGTAATTCATTTGATATAAAAGCTTGTAGCAGATTATTTTTACCAATAAATTTTTCATAAAAAATTGCAATAGCCTCATGCATTGTTGTTGATGCGGCACCACTTAAAAATGTTCGATTATGATTTTTATTATTCCCTTGTTCATACAATGCATGGCCCAATTCGTGACAACTTTTTGTTACGAATTCAAACATATTTTTTTCTTTATAGTTAAGAGAAATTTTTACATCATTAGTACCAAAAGATACCATAAAAGATTCATCGCCTTTATAAATTTCTAACGACCTTTCATTTAAATTCACTAAATCTATAAGATAATCTAAAATTTTATCCATATCTTCTTTAGAACAATTTGTATATTTAACTTTCTCTTCTGTAGCTATCAATAAAGGAATATTATATTTAATAGATTTAAACAACTCAGTTACTTGCTGAGATGAGATTTCAACAATTTTTTTAGATAATATAGATTCATAATTTGAAATACCTTCTTCTTTTAACTTTATTTTAATAAAAGTTTGTAAAAATGGTTTAACAATTTGAAAATCGTTCTTTTGTTTTGCTAAAATATAATTTCTTTTAACATTTAATAAAGCATTGCATAATTGCCTGCTATAAATTTTCGTATTATCTTTAATCCTTTTATTAATTATTTTAGCTTCACAATAAATATCGTTATCAAAGTTCATTGGATTGTTAACTATTTCATCTAAAATATTCCTAAATTTTTGAGAACATTCTAATTTTTTAACTCTTTCTGTAGATGCAACAATAATGTCTGACAATATGTCAGAACTACTGCTTGTTGTTAATGCCAACCACTCCATGTATTGTTGTAAGTAAATTTCTTCAATTAGCTTATTGCGAAAAATCTTAAACTCTTTAACGATCTTTTCGTTTATCATATTTCTCTCTCGCATCCTTCCTGCTTAACATTTTTTTTACTAATTTTATTATTATAAGGATATGCATTTTGTCTTGAGTCATTTATCTTTTTTAAAAGTCTTTCCTTGTTTTGTCTATAATATTCATAATTACCATCAATACTTTGAAATGATTCATTATTATACACCCATAGTCGAGATGCCATCTTATTCACGAAATATCTATCATGGGAGACAATCAGCAAATTTCCTTCAAAATTTTCCAAATTCTCTTCTAAAATTTCCCGCGAAGCTAAATCCAAATGATTAGTTGGCTCATCCAATATTAGAAAGTTAGGATTTTTACTCATTAAAATGGACAGTTGAAGCCTTTTTTTCTCTCCTCCAGACAATGTACCAATCTTTTTATATACATCATTACCAGTAAATAAAATTTTTGCCAATTGATTCCGTGCTTCATTCTGAGAAATACCAAATTGATCGCAATAATAATCCAAAATAGTTGCAGTGGTCTCTTCAAAAGTTGTGTTTTGCTGTAAATATCCAATTTTTAATTTTGTCCCTAATTTAACAGTTCCATAATCTGGTTGTTCTTCCCCGAGTATTATCTTGAGTAAAGTTGTCTTACCACAACCATTTCTGCCAATTATAGCTATTTTATCTTTATATCTCATTTTTAAATCAACATTTTTAAAAATAGTTCTATCATTATAACTTTTGGATAGGTTCTGTATAATAACAACATCATTCCCTGTTCTCTCTACAAATGAATCATTTAAAGACATTTTTTTCTTCTCTAATATAGGCTTTGGTAACTTTTCCATTTTTTCTAATCTATGTTCAATTTCATTTGCTTTTTTATTAAGCCCAGGAGTATTTAATGCTCTAAATTTTTTTATTTGCATTTCCATTCTGTTAATTGTATATTGTTGAGAAGTGTATGACTTATATCGACTTAAATATCTTAATTCTTTTTCTACTGTGTATCTTGTATAATTTCCATCGTAAATTTCTATACCATCAGTATCTAGTTCATAAATTTTGTTCACTACTGAATCTAAAAAATACCTATCATGTGACACCAAAAACAAAGCGCCCGGATAGTCTTGTAGGTAATTTTCCAACCATTCCATAGATTCAATATCTAAATGATTAGTTGGTTCATCAAGTAATAGTATATCGGGTTTGCCTAAGAGAAGTTTTGCCAATAATACTCTTGTTTTTTCCCCACCGCTAAGTTGTTTAAATGGCATATCTAAATACGATTCAGGAATTTTTAATCCTGAGATAACTTTTGAAACTTCAGACTCATATTCATATCCTCCACAAAAAGCATACTCGTTTAAGAGCTTATCATATTTTTCGCTTAGTTTCATTAATATATCCGAGTCTGTCTCTCTTGTCATTTTTTCTACTATGTTGGAAATCAACTCATTAATCTCAAAAATCTCTTGTTTTGCTAAATTGATTACCTCTCTGACACTTTTATCTCCATAGTCTGGTTCTTGTTCTAAATAACCAATTTTAAGATCCTTCTTTACATATAGTTCTCCACTATCATAATTTTCGTTTCCTGTTATTATTTTGAATATTGTGCTTTTACCTGTACCATTCCTACCAACTAATGCAATTCTATCTTTATTATTTATTTCAAATGATACATTATCAAAAATTAATTTTGGTCCATATGTTTTTTTAATTTTTTTCACTGAAATATAAGCCATGTCATTTCTCCTTAAAGTTAAAGAAAGTCCCAAGAGGCTAATAGCCTCTTGAGTTTCTTGTGGCAACTATACAGAACCTCTGCAGCATTCTTGGATAGCAGAAATTGTGTTGTTTTTCTTAGTTGCCTTCTTTTTTGCTACTATTTTCATAGCACCCTCCTTTACCTTGTCACAAATCATTAGTTCTTCTCCTTACAAAAAGTTTTAAATATTTATAAACAGAAACTAATTCTTCTGGACAAGGTTTAACATTCTGTTGCCTTTTGATTTGACAGCCACCATTGCAATATGGTAAAAATTGACATTTTAAGCAACTTTGTTCAAGTTCATAAAAATCTTTATAATTGGCATTGTACATACAATCATATGTATGTTTATCTATAATGCCTATTTGAGTATTTTTGTCAAAACGTTCAGCACATTTATAAACGTTCAACTGGTTATCAATTGAAAAACTATTAATGTGATAATATGAACAATAAATTGATTCGCTACAAAAATTTGTTATATCACAAATTTTCCAATTGTTTTTTAATGCTAAACAATATAATTTTAATTTCTTTAATTCACAATTTTTATATTGCTTTACTTGAAATCTATTTTGTTTATAATTAATAATCTCGCTAAAATTTAAATAGATATTTTTCTGTTTAAGCGTATTATTATGTTTTAAAAAATTCTTTATATCATGAAAATTTGATTTACAAAAATTCATATTTATCATGACTGTAAAATATTTTGCGGCTATTATTATACCTTTTTTTGTGCACTCAAAAGAATTTAAAGAATTGCACAATCTTAAATCATTGTGTGTTTTTTCATTTCCTACTAATGTTGTTTCAATTCGCGTAACAGCAACATCTTTTAATAATTTTGCCTTTTTATCATCTATTAATGATAAATTTGTTGAAATACTTGATGAAAATTTAATGTTTTTAGCAACACAGAAATCAAGTAGTTTTTTGTTTGTTTTATAAATTATATCATAAACTAATAAAGGTTCACCACCAAACCATGATAAATGAAATGATTTTGATTTGTGTTTACTTAATCTTCTTTTTATAAATTCAATAAACACTTCAATATTCTCATCTTTCATAATACTACTATCAAAACCGTTTTGATAACAATATTTGCATTTAAAATTGCAAGCAAAAGTTGGAACTAATGTTATATTCAGATTAGAATAGTCTTGACACGCTTGCGTGTTATCCTCTTTAATCCTTATTATTTCATCTCTATTATTTGGAATATAAAATCCTGAATTTAAAAGATCTTTACAAAAATTCGAATCTCCAGACATATTTTTAAAGTTTTCAAATTCTTTTTTGTTTAATAATACTGTCTCTTTAGAAATCATATTATGCAAAATATATTCATTTCTTTTGAATTTACAAAATAAATTATATTTACTTATTTTCATAATCCTATCCCTCGCTATTTTGTAAATTATAATATATTTTTATTAATTCATCCAAACTATATTTATATTCAGGACTACAAGGTTCTACTTTCTTAATCAATCTCTTCATTTGACATCCGCCTAAACACAATGGTAATAAGATGCAATTTTTACATTCTTCAAAAGAAAAGGGGTCTTTATCCCAAAATGGTTTTCTTTGATCATCTATTACGATTCTTCCATTTTCATCCAGTCCTCCTATTATACCTTTTTCATCATCAGCATAACTTTCCCCACACTTAAATATTTTTCCTGTTGGAGAAATTATAAATTGAGAATCGGAATCAACAATACAATATCGATGCATTGATCCCTCAAAAATATTGTCTATTGCTGTATTAATTCCTAACCTTTGTGCGTATTTGTATTTGTTAATGACAATATTCGCATAATCTTGAGCAGATAAAACATCTTTGTTATATTCTTTGTATGATGCAGGCACTATTGCTTTAATAGCTAAATTTAAATTTGGGATATTTTTTATTTCTTCTAACAAACCATCAATCTTCAAATGATTTTCAGCATTAATATTGACTCTTAAATTTATTGTTATAAATTGAGTAGCGTATCTAATATTATTTATGATAGTATCATAGGTACCTTCTTGATTTATCAATGGTCTCATTTTGTCATGAATTTCTTTAGGACCATCTAATGTAATCTGAGCACTTCTTAAGTTGTATTTAACCAATTCGTCAATCTTTTCTTTATTTAATAAATATCCATTTGTTGTTATAGAAGAATAATATGTAAATCCTCTTTCTGCTGACAATTTGATCAATTTTTGAGACAATGATTTTATAGAATCATAATTTAATAGTGGCTCTCCACCATACCAATCAACATGAACAAATTTTTTATTAACACTTTGTTCTTTAATAAATTCAAAGATAGCGTTTTCGATCTTCGGTGTTAGCCTTACATTTCTTCGAGTTTCAAAGCAATATGGACAAGCAAAATTACAAGCCAAAGTTGTTAAAATAGATATATTAAGAGTTTCGTCTGTATATTTATTAAACCAATATTCATCTTTTATAATTTTTAATTCATCAATATCAGATTCAAGAATTATACCATTTTCAATCAGTAAATCAACTTCTTCTGGTTTAAATGAATCCACAAATGCTTTTACATCATCATTTTCTATCATGTCTATATACTTTTGTTCAAATAACAATAACGATAAAGTTCTTGTATTAAAAACAATATATTCATCGTTAAGTTTTACAATCTTATTGTATTTTGAGAACTTTAAACTCATAAATCACACCTCCTCAAAATCACAACCTTAAGAGAATTATAGTTGATTTTATCTTAAAAGTCAATATCTTTACCAAAGTTTGTAATTTTTAATATCTCTAAAAAATCAACAGTTCCTTTTATACTATAAGCTTTCTTAATTTTTGTTTCTTCCTTATATACTTGATTTGCAAAAAATTTCCCCAGAAAATACATCCATTTATCAAAACTATTTATAGATATGTTATAATTTAAATTCCATTTAAAATTTTTATCACCGCTTTTTTCATAAAAAAAATTTTCTTTTAATTCTTTCCACTTTTTATTTAAATTTAATTCAGTTAATTTATTTTGAGTTGTATATAAAAACTCTTCGAATTTAATCTTAATATATAATACTTTTATTTGAATATAAAATTCATTTATAAGTTCTATTACTCCTAGTTTATTTTTGTTAGATTCTAGAGCCCTAATTTCATATAGGCTTGAATAAAATTCTTTCATGGGTTGAACCAGTAAAATATTAAGAAGCATATTCTTATCATCTAAGGAGTAATATTCTAATAGATGTCCAATCTCATGTGCAATAAAATCAAAATCATTGTTTTTTTTGTCTTTCAAGATAATTATTCCCCTTTTTGAATGGGGCATATATAAACTAAGTGCGCCACAAGTCAAACAACTATTCTCTAAAATGTAACCATTTTTCTCTAAGTTCTTGTATGTACCAATTACCATTTTATCAAATGATAAAAGGTTTTCTATATTAATAGAATTAAAATCTACATTGTAATTTTTTTTAAAATTTGAAATTTTTAATTCTTTAATTTGAAATTCCACTTTATCAATATCCATTTTTGAATGGGAGTATAATGAAATTTTTTTTATAATTATGTCTTGAAAGTTATTGAATCCGAATTTCTTAGATAACTTGTTTTTATAAGATATATATGCCTGTAGTGACTCTACAGATTTTTTTTGGTTATAAATATTTGCTAGTTTTTTTAAATTGCGATTGTTATCTATTTTATTTAATATATTATCGAGAATAAGTTTTTCAGTGGCGTCACTATCTAAATTTTTAAAAATTCTTCTTTTTATTGAACGCATTTTTAACAGCAAAAAAATATTTAATGAATTACCATTTAAGAAAAATAAATTCTGTTTTTCAATAAGTTTATAATAAATTTTTATCAATTTATCTTTTTTCATTATCTATATAATACCATATTTTTTGTAAATTTTATTATTTTTTATATAAAATATTAAAAATTTAATTATTTTGCTTTTTAAATCTTTCCTTTTACATTTTTACTATATAGCCAATCTTTTAGTCAACAAAAAAATGCAACAATAAGATTCGTAATTGTATATGCAATGTTGTTAAGGAAGAAAGATATATAAAGAATTACTAGAGTGGAAAAATTCTTCATCTCGAAAGCCTTTAATTTTACAAGGAGCAAGACAAGTTGGAAAGACATATATTGTCAATCTTTTCCGTTCGCAAGAATATGCCAACGCCATCTATTGCAACTTTGAACATAAAAAATCTAACGGATGAAGCGTTAGATTTTTTACTTTTTGGTGTTTATTGTAAAAAAATTATAAAAATCTTATAATAACAAGTTTGATATTAAGTAAAATTATAACACTTTAATTTTAAAAATAACAACACCATATTTATTTTCGTTCTCGCGGTTATAAATTGTTCTATAAGTATTTATCATTTCTTCTTTTGTGGAAGTTGCAAAGCCTAAATCTTTTTTATCAAGACAATTTGCCATTTCTTCAAAGTCTTTAAAGATATATTTGTCAAGAATAATGGCCTGCATGGTTTCTTCTTTTTTTGGTTCCTTGTAAAAAGTAATTGTATCACCAATGTTAAAACTTTTTCTTTTTTCATCATTAAGGCGACCTTCAAAAATCTTTTCTCCGCTTTTTATAAGATCAAAATATATTGGTGCCAAATTCAACGCATGATTATTAAAATTATTTTTTCTTATTGTCCAATTTCTCCAAATCTCATCATCATAGAAGGAATTTCTTTCAAATTGCAAAGCAAATTTATCCCAAAATTTTAAAGCCCTTGGATTTGTAAATCTGGTTGAAAAGACAAATTCTCCTTCAAATAAATTTGTGATTTCGTTTGCAAACCAAATTGCATTACCATCTTTTCGAAACTCAGGGCGAACATAAAATTCAGCAAAATCATACAACATATTCCCAAGTTCTCTAATCATAGCAAGCCCAGCTATTTGGTTGTCTACCAGAAAATAAAATGGAAATCTGTCTTTATCAGCCCAATAACAATCAAACCAATTATAAATTGGTATACCTTTATCGTTAAATTTAACGTCAGGATCGAACTCTGAAAGCTCTGTCAAATATTCATAAAAATATTTTCTCATCTCTTCCATTCTTGATAATGGAACAATTTGTATCTTTTTCATTTTTACGCTCCTTATTAAAGGTACCAAATATCTATATTTGCCAAATACGTCCTTTTCATATATAACCCTTAAGTTGTGGTGTTGGCATGAAAAGATTGGCAGCAAATTTTTTGGCTCTATGAAGATTTTGACTCTCCTGGTGTCTTTGTAACTACAAAGTTTTTATTATATTTTGAGTGCAATGCACAGTAAACTATGTCAATAAGAGTATGGAGAGTAAATAATAATTTGGAATGTTTTATTATATATCATTTTCCAAAATAGTCATAATTTTTTTAAAATCGTTATCATTTTGTTTTAGGATTTCGAAAAGAAGAAGCCAAAATCCAAAAAATAACAAAATAATTTTGTTTTGTTTATCACTTGTTTTTCGTAAAAATACACAGATAGCAATTATTAATGCAATAAAAATTCCTAAAACCAAAAAATGCACAAATCCAAAAATCTTTGGGGAGTTTTCCGTTGTGGAAGAAAGAAAATCTAACATTTATTTTGACCTCACTTATATTTATTTTGCTCTAAATAATAACAAACATTTGGAATTATTCAAAGCAATTTTAAAAATATTTGATTAAATTTCTTTAATTAATTGACACATAAAATTTTTTAATGGTATAATTATATCAATAGGAGGGGAATATGGCAACAAAAAAATCATCTTCAAGCAAAAGTTCTTCAAGCAGTAGCTCAAATAAATGGGGACTTAACAAAATTTCTTTTTGGGTTATTGTAGCAGTAACAATAATTTATGCCGTATCTTTGGTTTTAGGTGCTTGTGGCATAAATCTTGTGATTGTAAGTGCTCTTCAAGGTGTGGCAACTGCAATTATGATTACAATTGTGGCAATACTTGCTTGGCGTTATGTAAGACCTAAGCAAGCAGTTTGGAAAGTTCTTTACTTCATCTGCTTACTTATTGTTATCGCTGGAATTATCGTTCCACTTGTAATGGCATAAAGAGAAAAATGAGAAAAAAATACTTTGCTTGAGGGCAAGGTATTTTTTTATTTAAGAAATTTCATTTTGTCAATTTTCATTTAAAATTATAGCCAAATTTCTTTATAATATCTTCAAGATATTCATCTTTTCCGAACTCATAGTGAACAGTAGCAATTGTATCTTTGGTGTTTGATTCGTAGAAAAGTTCAAAGTTTTCATAATTAGAATTTATGGTTGACTCTGGATTATTTCTTTCCACCATTCGTCTTTTAATTTCTTCCTTCATATTTTTGTTTGGATAGACAAAACAAAAGGCGATATTTCTACTTTTAAAATATTCAAACATTTCAGGATGCGGGGCAGCGATAATAGTTATCCCTTTTTGCCTTAACTCGTCAAGTTTTTTAAAAACTTCTTCGTTCAATTTATTTCCATGAAGGCGACGCGGAAAAGGGCGTTCTCCTTTTGTGCTCTCCATCTCTTGTCGAGATAAATTTTCTGGGATTTCATATTTAAGTTTTAGGCGCAACTCGTCTGCATCGACAAACAAGTTTGGATACTTATCACATAAATACGATTTTCCACAGCTTGGCGTTGCCATTATTGCTTCAAAAGTTATATTTTTATATTCCATACTCTTATTTTATCATTTTCTATAAAAACTGTCAACCAAAACTTTTTATTGTTTATTTGAAACAAAAAACTCCACAATGCTTTCAGCGAGAGATGAGTGGATGCCTTTGACAAGTTTCAGCTCTTCGGCGGTTGCTTTTTTGATATTTTCTGACGAGCCAAAAGCTTTCAGGAGGGCATCTATTTTCTTTTGTCCAAGGCCTGGAATTTTTGATAGTTCGCTTTCCGTTTGTGCTTTTGTGCGAGTTTGTCTATGGAAAGTTATGGCGAAGCGGTGAGCCTCATCTCTTATTCGTTGCAAAAGTTTGAGTTCGGCACTGCCATATTTTAAAATTATAGGGTTTGAACTTCCAACAACAAAAACTTCCTCTAATTTTTTGGCGAGCGAAATCATTTCAATTTTATCTTCAAGATGAAATTCTTTTAAAATCTCATAAGTAGAAGAAAGTTGTCCTTTTCCGCCGTCTATAACAATAAGGTCGGGCATTTCTTTAAAACTTTCGCCGTCCAAATTTTGCAGTCGTTTAAATCTGCGCTCTAGAGTCTCTTGAAGTGAGGCAAAATCGTTGGAGCCTTTGACAGTTTTGATTTTAAATTTACGGTAATCCTTTTTATATGGTTTTCCGTCTTTGAATACCACCATTGATGCCACCTTATTTGTTCCGCTGATATGTGAAATATCATAACATTCCATACGCTTTGGCAGGTTTTTTAGATGTAGCTTTTCTTGTAAGTTTTTAAGAGCACCGATGGTGCTATTATATTCCAATTTTTCCTTTTCCAAATGCTTTTCCAAGTATTCCGTGGCATTTTCCTTTGCCATTTTTAGAAGAGTCAAGTTCAAACCTTTTGGCGAGGAGATAATTTTTAAATTTTTTTCCAAAAATTCACAGATAAGCTTTTCGTCAATAGGATGACTCAAGATGATTTCATGTGGCGGAAGCGAATTTTGATAGTATTGCATCATAAAGTTGAAAATCGTGTCCTCTTCACTCATATCAGTTTGCGTGTAGTTTTGAATACCTAGAATTTTTCCGCCTCGGATAACCATAATGGTTAAAACACCGCTTAGACCGTCCGTGACATAGGCGATAACATCTTTGTCGACATCTTTTGGCATGTTAGCAACAACACGTTGCTTTAATTTGGCTACCATTTTGAGTGACTCGCGAAGTTCAATAGCACGTTCAAAATTTTCATTGTTAGAGGCAGTCACCATTTTTTCAAGTAAAATTTTTTCGATTTCTTCGTCGTTTCCGTTTAAAAAGTTTATGGCTTTTTTAATTTCTTCCATATATTCTTCTCTTGTAACTCTGTTGGTGCAAGGAGCAAGACAAAGGCCGAGTGAATAGTTTAAACATTCTCTTTTGAGTGGCTTTTCGGAAGAGAATTTGTGCGAGCAGTTGCGTATTTTAAAAGCAGATTGAATAGTTTCTAAGATAGCGCGAGGGTCAATTCCTGCAAAATATGGTCCAAAATATTTTGCGCCGTCATTTTTCTTTATTTTTCGCGTAATTTCAAATTTAGGAAATTCGTCATGTAAGTTAATTTTAATATACGGAAAGGCCTTGCCGTCTTTTAAAAGGATGTTATAATACGGTTGATATTTTTTTATCAAATTGCTCTCAAGTGCCAGGGCGTCTAACTCGCTCATGGTGATAAAATAGTCGAAATCGTCAATATTATCCACCATTGCTTGCACTTTCACAGGTTTTTCGCTATGTCGAAAATACTGCGAGACACGATTTTTAAGGCTTTTGGCTTTTCCAACATAGATAACTTCACCTTTTTTATCTCGCATTATATAGACACCACTTTTCGAAGGTAACTTTTTTAGTTTATTGGATATTTTTTCATTCATATTTTTATTATACACTTTTTAGGCGGATTAAACAAGAGTTTTTATCGTTTTAACTTATTTATAGTCTAATTTTTACATCTCAAAATTGACAATTTTTTGGCTGAAATACATTAACATTTACGCATATTATTAAATTTTTTTCGAAAATTTTTGTGAAAATTGGAAAAATTTGTTGTAAATTGTATTTTTATTTGTTATAATGAGAAAAATAATTGATAGCAAGGAGAGGATATGTTTGATTGGATTGGTGATTTCTTTAAAGAACTTTTAAGCTTAATCCCAAAAGCGATTTATCTTTTAAATTCCTCTCTTTTATGTTTGGTTGACTTTTTGCAGCTTTTGTTTAGAAAACTAGCTGGACTTGACGTTTACTATGTGACAAACGAAGCTGGACAGTCTGTGGCAACCACAGGTGATTTACTTACGAATTTTATTGGCGGTATTTTAGGCATTAATATTAACAATTCGGATAGTTTTGGCTACATTAACTATTCTGTGCTTTCTACAGTCTTTTGGTCTTTTGTAATTTTTGGTTTAATCATTTTATTCATTTCCACAATTGTTGCTATCATTAAAAGTCATTATTCATACAACGAAAAATCAGCAAAAGGACCACTTCCAATTGTTGCTACTGCTGGGAAAGCTGTCATTAACATTGTGGCGGTGCCAATTATTGTTATTTTAGGACTATATTTAAGCCAAGCTATTTTAAGTGCTCTTGATTCGATAACCTCTGTGGGCTCTGATGATGTGGTAAATCTGTATGGATCAGAAAATACGCAGACTTATTTAGAGCAAGGGATAACCGATTCTCAGGGGAATCAAACTTATATATTCTATGACATGTTTGGATACACCGGTGAAATATTTTATGGTAGTCATTCAAATCCAACAAATCCTGAAACGGCAGAGGCTTTGAGTCGAGTCGCAGCACGTTCTCAGCCATTTTCGGGGGCAATGTTTAAAGTCGCGGCTTACAATGGTAATCGTGTCCGAAAAGGACAATATACTATCAATACTGCATTTAGTGGTAATGGTGGCGGAGGAATGGACTTATTCTCTAACCACAACAATGACGCAGATGTTCTAGCTAATATGGCGGATGAGGCTTTTGCAAATTTCTTACATCTTCAACAAGACTGGTCTTTGACCTATGGCGATGGTGATGGAGACTTAATAGAAAATGAACGATATATTACAACATTCTCTGTAAGTCATTTCTGTGCTTATTCTAAATTCAATATAGGGCTTGTTTGGTATTATTACGACCTTTGGGATTACAACTTTATCGTCGGATTTGGTGCAGTTATAATTTGTCTTACACTATTTTTCAACGTGATACTAGGTTTGATGTCAAGACTCTTTATGGCACTCGTTCTCTTCTTGGTTATGCCTCCACTTGCTGGACTTGGGCCTTTGGATGAAGGAAAAGCGTTTAAGGGCTGGCGAGAACAATTTATGAAACAAGTGCTTATGGCATATGGTGCCGTCGTCGGAATGAATTTGGTGCTTATGATTTTGCCGTATGTCAACGAAATTAATTTCTTCAATATTGCTATGGTGGATATTTTAGTTCAGACCTTGTTTATTATTGTTGGTTTAATCACCATTAAAGCAGTCATTTCAACACTTTCTGGACTTATCGGTGCTGCTGACGCAAATAAGACGGGTGATGATATGTCGAAAGAAGTTAAATCGACTATTGGAAAAGCCACAGCCATGACAATAGGTGCTGCAAAACTTGGTGCGATGCCATATACTGCAGCACTTAAAGGAGCAGGCAAAGGCGCGGTTTCGTTAGCAGGCGGAATTTTTGGAAAAAGAACTGATGCTGATGGTAATAAACTAGGTTTTGCAGCAAGAGCTAGAGCGGCAAATATGGCTGCAGATAAATTTGCTGAAAATAGAAGAAAAGACGTTAGTGCATTCTTATCTGGTGGTGTAGGTGGGCTTATGGAAGAGAACAGAAACAGAAGAGCACAGAAAAAGCAGGATGATTTAGCAAAGAAACAACAAGAAGCACAAAATACCTCACGTCAAGGAGATCTTGCTTCTGAGATAAAAGGATTAGATGGTCAAAATATTTCTAATGAAAGACTAGAAAATATGTTCAAAGCAAAAGGTTATAGTGACCAAGAAATAGCCCAAGTTATAACAGCTTCCAGAAGTGTAGGTGTTAGAAAAGGTGGGCGTATTGATTCTGAAGAAATGTCTAAGGCTTTAGGTGGTTTAAACAAAGATTATAAAAAATATGTTACTGATAATGGTGGAACACTTAGTGGAGCAACGGATACTAGTGTATTAAACAAAAATGCTTCTAATTTAGCCGATGCAACCAAAAAAATGCAGACTAATCAAAAGAAGTTGGACGATCATGAAGGCAGAGCTGAATATTATAGACGTCATCCTGGTGCTATAGGTGGAGCATTCAGAGGAGCTCGAAATGTTGCAGGAACAGTTATGGGAGCCGCAGGAGTCGCAACAGGTGGAATATTTGACAAAGATACAATGGATGCCTTTAATGATGCCATGGTAAAAACTGGTGTTAGACCTAAAGGTCCAGACTGGGCTAGACAGAGTGCTGAAAACACTGCTAGAACAAATAAAGCTGTTAATGAACTTACCAACGAAATTCGTCAAATGCGAAGAGATATGGGTAAAAGCTAGTAAATTTTAAAAGAGTTTTAGGGAAACCTAAAGCTCTTTTTTATGAACAACAACATGAAAAAGAGCGTTATTTAATATCTCAAGCTTATTGCGATTTTATGAAATTCTTTAAAAATAGTTTGTTTTTATATAGAGTTTTGTTAAAATACAAATAGGAAAGGGAGGAGAATATGTTTAAGGGTACAAAAGCAAAAATAAAAAATATCACAAATATCTATGCTTATTCTTCCAGCAATTCTAAATTTCAAGATTCAATGTTCAAACGACCTCAAGAAGAAAACGAAATGGTGCTGTAAAACAGTCCATGACTGTTTCTAGTTTTGGAAGAAATTTCTTCGTAAGCAAGTTGCAACATAACCGCGGGTGAAATGCGATTTGTTGCAAAAGCAGCCCGTGGCTGATTTTATACTTGGAACAACATTCCTTTGCAAAAGAGTTGCGACAAAACGCCAACGAAGTGCGAATTGTATTTGGTCGCAAAGTGGCGCAGCCCGTGACTGTTACTATTCTTGGAACAAATTTCTTCGCAAGCAAGCTGTAACAGAATCGCAGGTGTAGTGCGATTTGTTGCATAAAGCAGCCTGTGGCTGATTCTATACTTGGAACAACGTTCCTTTGCAAAAGAGTTGCGACAAAACGCCAACGAAGTGCGAATTGTATTTGGACGCAAAGTGGCGCAGTCCGTGACTGTTTCTATTCTTGGAACAAATTTCTTCGTAAGCAAGCTGCAACATAATCGCGGGTGTAGTGCGATTTGTTGCATAAAGCAGCCCGTGGCTGATTTTATTCTTGGAACAACGTTCCTTTGCAAAAGAGTTGCGACAAAACGCCAACGAAGTGCGTTTTCGTTTGGTCGCAAAGTGGCGAAAACAAATGCTAGAGTGCAGCTTTTCGCTTTAAAAAAAGCGAAAACAAGCAAAAATGCCGTTTTCGCCACTGGTGGTGATAGGTGGGCTCGAACCACCGACCTTATGGGTATGAACCATACGCTCTAACCAGCTGAGCTACATCACCAAATTAATAAAGCGAGTTTATTATACAATAAATTCCTCTATTTGTCAATTATTTTTATAAACTTTTTTAATTAAAATCATTGAGAGGTTTTATTCACTTGCTTTTTCTTTTTTTATGTTGTAAAATGATTATGTTTTGTGAATGTTAAGTAAATATACTTATTTTAAAAGGAGAATCTTATGATAGAAGAACAAATTAAAAAAGCTAATGTAGAAGCTATGAAAAATAAAGATACCGTGGCTCGTGCTTTTTATAGCGTTTTAATGAATAAAATCATGCTGGAAAAAATTAACAAGCGTGAAAAAGGTCAAGAAATCACAGATGCCGACGTTTCCAACATCATTCAAAAGATGATCAAGGAATTGGGAGACGAAAAAGATAATTATCAAAAAGCTGGCAATATGGAGGAAGTGGCACATATTGAAAAACAACTTGAAATTGCCAAAACGTATCTTCCTAAAATGCTTTCAAGAGAAGAAATAAAAGAGGAAATTGAAAAATTGGAGGACAAATCTATTCCTGTCGTTATGAAATATTTCAAAGCCAATTTCAATGGTCAAGTTGACATGCGTCTTGTTCAAGAAGTTTTAAAGGAAATGGCATGAAAGTTTTTGCGATAAGCGACCTTCACTTGTCAGTTAATAATCCTAAGCCGATGGATATTTTTGGACCAGCATGGGAGAACTATATCGAAAAAATTTTTGTCGACTGGCGAGAAAAAGTTGGAGAAGAGGACCTTGTTTTGCTTGCTGGAGATTTTAGTTGGGCAATGAAACTTGAGGACAGCATTGCCGACTTTCAAATGTTGGAAGACTTGCCTGGGGAAAAGATTATTATTCGAGGGAATCATGACTATTGGTGGAACAGCATAAGTGCAGTTCGAAAGATTTTGCCTAAAAATTTCTATGCCATACAAAATGATGCTTTGAAATTTGGAAAGTTTATTATTTGTGGCACAAGACTTTGGAATTTGCCTTATGACAATAAAAAATTTACTGAAGAGGATGACAAAATTTTTAAACGCGAACTTATAAGGCTTCGTTTGACGTTGGAGGCGGCGAAAAAGTTGCAAACTGATAGCGAAAAAATTATTTGTATGTTGCACTATCCTCCTTATACTTCTAAAGAAGAGGATAATGAAATCACAGCAATGCTGGAAGAATTCAAGGTGGATGCAGTTGTTTATGGACACATACATGCTTATCTTAAGCAAAATTTAGTTTTAGAAAAACATGGTGTTAAATATTTTTTAACATCCTGCGACATCGTAAAAAACGAACTTGTGCCTATATTTGTTTAAATTTGTCAATTTAAAACTAATTTAGTCGTTTTGAAATTATCTAAATATTATTGACAAAGATAATAACAATATTGTAAAATATAGCGGTAGAGAAATTTACAATTTACAACTTGGGGTGAATATGAAAAAAATTTTAATGGCTATTTGTTGTTTCTTGACTTTGGGCTTTATTTTAACTGGTTGTGCCACAGTGTCAGGAATCAAAAATGAAAACACAGAATTAATTTATAGCGGAAATGCTGCCGTCATGGTCAGTGATTATTTATATTATGGAAATTCATACACAGACATTTCTTCCTATAAGACAATGGACGAACTTAACTCTGCTAAAAATGTTTCTTATCTTGCTCGTTATAATTTTAATAATGAAAGAGAAGCAAAAGGAAACAATTTTACACCATTAGGAAATGAAAAGGTGAATAGCGAGGTAATTGCCACTGATTATCAGTTTATGTTTGTTATCGGAGACCACATCTATTTTCTAAAACCAGATGAACATAGATTTGGAGATAATTCATCAACAAGTCAGCAGTTTGCATATCCTGTTTTGACATCTTCCACTTTGGATGGTAATCACTTGAATGGATTCTATGAATTTAGAGCAGAAATCACACAAATCGAAGTTTTAAAATACGATGGCAAATACTATGTGGTAGCTCTTGCTGGCGAGACTTTGGTTTCTATTGAATTAAACAATGGCGGTGGAACAGCTACAATTTTGGCAGAAAACGTTTCTAGTGCTGCAATACCAGAAACTTATAATAGTGAACTTGTAGGACAGACAAGTGACTGGAATGGTAAAATTTATTATGTTGCCACTGACGATGACAACAACACTTCAATAAATCAAATTTATGTTAATGACGCAGACTCTAATCAAACGGTATATGGCAAAAACAATGGCACTGTAACTTTCTTATATCGCCAAAATGACATTATAGTTTATTCAAATCAAGACCAATACTCACATACTTTTGTTTATTACAATGATGTTAGTGTAAATTCTTCAAGAGATGACATAATCTTAGTGGATGAAGATCATCGTCTTTCTACAACCGCAAGTGATATTATATTAGTTAATGGCGTATATGACACTTTTATCTATGACGGTTCAAATGGAAAAATGTTTAAGAACACTAGAGGCGGAAATGGTTCTTTGACTATCAATAATGAAAGCGATAAACCAATTTCCGATTATACTATTATGTTTGTTAATGATAAAACGGCTTATTTAGTAACTTCTACAAATATTTATGAAGTTGACTTAACTTCTATTACTCAAACAAATGCAACCGGCGATATAACTTTAACGGCTAAAACTATCACCACAATGACAGCTATAGTAACCTCAGGCGAGTTATATAGTTATTACGACGGATATATCTATTACTATGCTCAACTTGAAGAACTCTCAGATGAAGAACAAGAACTCATTAATTCAGAAAAAGAAGAGGCAGGCATTGAAGTGACAGAAGACGAAGAAGAAATAGCAATAACAGATACTGATGCGGGGCGTTATCTTTATAGAGTAAGAATTAATGATGGGGTTTATGAACTTATTGGCACAACAACCTATGAAGAAAGACATTCGGATTATGTTTATCGTGCTTAAATAAATTTGAAAGCAGTCTAAAAGGGCTGCTTTTTTAATAATAGGAACTAATAATAAAAGATTTGTTTTTTGATATTCTTTTGTTTTGTCAAAAATATTTTTATTTGAGTAAAAAGAGACACGGTCTCTTAAAATTCTTTTATTTTCATTTTATATTTTTGTTATCTCCTATTTTTCGACAGATTAAATAAATTATAGACAATATAATTATTTTTTCTATTATGTTTTTTGGGAATAATTATGTTATCTTATTTATGTTTTGCAGGACATTATCGCAAACTTTCTGCAAAAAGCTTGCGAAATTTTCAAAAATAAATTTAAGGAGATTAACATGAAAAAAATTTATATAGCTGATGCCGAAAGTCAAGCTTTAGTCAATTATTTTTCTCAAAATGATAAATTTGAGGTGGTAGGTTCCTCTTCAGACGGAGAGACTGTTGTAAATGAAGTGATAAAGGAAAAACCTGATATTTTAATTATGGAAGTTATGCTTTCCAAACTTGATGGCTTTGCCGTATATGAAAAGATAAAAATATTAAAAGAAGAGACACCAAAAGTTATTTTTGTTTCCAACCTCTCGCATAGCGGATTTGTTTCCAAAGCTCTTCAAATGGGCGCAAGTTATTTTATGATTAAGCCGTTAAATCCAGAAAATTTAGAAAATAGAATCAACGAAATTTTATCTTCAAATCTTCCAACCACTGAAAATAGACAATTAGATGAAAAAATTTCCAATATTTTCATAAGCATAGGCATTCCAGCACATATAAAGGGCTACCAATTTTTGCGTGAAGCCGTCAAACTTGCCGTTGAAGAGCCTGAAATTATAAGTTCGATAACAAAAAAGCTTTATCCTACTATAGCCGAACGTTTTGAAACAAGTTCAAGTAAAGTGGAAAGAGGCATGCGTCATGCTATTGAAGTTGCTTGGAATAGAGGCAAAATTGAAAATATAAATAATATTTTTGGCTTAAAGATATATAATAGAAATGAGAAGCCAACTAACGGGGAACTTATCGCCCTTATTGCTGACAAAATGTTAATGGACTGCTAGAATTTGTCTATTTATTAAAAAAATTTGAGTTTTTTTCATAAAATTTTGCAAAGGGTATTGAAATAAGAAAAAGTTTGTGGTATAATAATCTCAAATCGAGGAGGTTAATATGTCCAATAAATTAGCAAAAGTTTTACTTATATGTGCCTTAATCGTTTGCATTCCTATGTTTATTGCTGGCACTGTGCTTGCTGTTTATTTTTCTAAGGATGCAAGTTTTGACGTCGCAGTTTATATCGATAATGCAGGTCGTCAATATGGTGATACAGCCACACCAACTATAACTTCTAATGCAAAATCTTTAACATCCAATTTAGATGAAGAAACCGCACAATTTGATTTATACACAGTTACAAACTGCCATGTGGAAGACATTACTTTGTCATATGAAGCAACTGGTTATGACTTTGTAGGTTGGTTTGAAGGTTCTTATGAAGACTATACTCACGCATTAAGTTCAGGCGAAGACATCACATACATTTCTAATAATGCAACTTTGACTACAAAAACTGCTAACTATACAAATCTCACTGCTGTGTTTAATGTTATCGTATACAACGTAGATTTCAGCGAAGAAAGTGTTACAGATGCAACCTATGAATATAACCAAGAACTCCCAACATTCTCAAACGGAACAGATATCTTTTTAGGTTGGTTTATAAGCGGAGATACAACTGAAACAACTTACACAAGAGCGAATTTCCCAACAGAAAATAGAAATGTTGTTTTAAATCCAAATTTTGAAGATATAGCTCTTCACACATTTACTGTAAATTATGTTGATGAAAATGGAGATGAACTTACATCCAACACATTGATAGACACAATGCTAGACAGTTATACCCTTATTTCTACTGATGATTATCAAGCAAGTCGACAAGGTTACACACTTTCTTGGGTTGACAAAGATGGAAATGTTGTTACCGAAATTACAAGCGATATGCTCGTAAAAGATGGTAGCGGAAATCCACAACCTATCACATTAACTTTAAACAAGGAAGTAATTAACACTACTGTTAATGTTATTGTTCCTGAAAATGTCACTTACACTGGTGAAACACAATTTGTTGTGAATGTAGAAAACGAAGATACTAATCCTGCTTTTGCTGGTTTATTCTCATCTACAAGCTGGCAACATGAAATTTATCCTCTTTCTTGGGAATTTGCAGGAGTTACAGTAGGAAGTCAAGAATTTGATTCTTCAGCAAAGCTTTGGACTCATATATTAACAAACAATTTGACAACTATTGATGTTACAGGCGTAGTTACTCCTAAATTTAGTTCATTGCAAGTTAATCGATTAGATTTTATAGTTGAAACAGGTATGGCATCTCCAGTTTATTATTATTATGAAGATGGTGGATACTATGTTGATTTAGCAACTGTTAGAACAGGATACTATGTTGATTTAGAATCAAGTGTTCAAGATTATCTTTATACTGCATCCAACAATGGCTCTTCAGCTGAAACAGCAGTAGGATTATTCTACAACTTTAACTTTAATGCTGACACAACATATTATATGGATAATAATGGAGAAACAGAGGTTGCTCCAACACGATTTACTATTGTATATAACAGTTTAGAGGGAAATCCGATAGCAACAAGTTTAGATATGTCTGTATATGATTTAGTTGAAGCGATTGCAAGTTTAATGGGCAGTATTCCAGAAGGACACGGTCAAAGCTTAACTATAGATAGTATCAGCTTAGTTTTTGAAGAAGTATAAAAATTTAAATAATTTATAAAATTTAGTTGACAAATGCCTTTTAAGTGTGATATTCTTAAAGGGCATTGAGGGAGTTTAGCTCAGTTGGTAGAGTACCTGCCTTACAAGCAGAGGGTCATAGGTTCGAGCCCTATAACTCCCACCA
>CALVMX010000014.1 GCA_944349415.1 uncultured Clostridia bacterium | reverse complement strand
TCAACAAAAATTACCACACGCGAGCGAGAGCGGTGGCATAAACATTTTGGGCATATTTAGATAAGACTCAAAAAATACATTTGATATCTTCTGGAAAAATATATTTATCTAAAAAACTATTAAATTTTAATAAAAAAGTGCGAAAAAAGTTGATTTTTTTGTGATTTTTCGCACTTTTATTCTTTTTTATCAATTTTCTTCTCCAAAAAGTGTTTCCATTCGCTCTTCTGCGTTTATCAGTAATTTTTTCAAAAGGGTAAAACGTGTTGCGGTATATTTATTGGAAACCATACGTTTTAAATATTGTTTTTCGCCAACTATGACCACCATTTTCTTAGCACGAGTGACCGCTGTGTAGATAAGGTTACGTGTTAAGATTATGCTTGGTCCTGCTATCGCTGGAATAATAACAGTGTCAAATTCGGAGCCTTGGCTTTTATGAATAGTTATGGCATATGAAAGAGATAAATCGGAAAGGTCTGGGCGAGTATACAAGCAATTTCTTCCGTCTTCAAATTCCACGTTCATTTCGCCGCTATGTGGATCTATTAAGGTGATATATCCAATATCGCCATTGAAAACACCTTGACCTTCTTCCATTGCATATTTTCCCTGCTTTTTCCAAACAAGGTCATAGTTGTTTGTGATTTGCATAACTTTATCGCCAAGTCTAAATATCGTTTGACCTACTTCGATTTGCGGTTTGGTTTCGCTTTTTGGATTAATTTCTTCTTGAAGTGTTCTATTCAAATTTTCGATTCCGCAAACTCCCGCTTTCATAGGTGCTAAAACTTGAATTTCTTTTGGCTCGACGCGAAGATATTTAGGCAGTCTTGAAGTCACCAAGTTTACTATTGTGTTTTTGATAAGTTCCGGGTCGTTTTTACTTTCAAAGAAAAAGTCCATACTGGAATTATCTATCATCGGCATTTTGCCTTCGTTGATAAGGTGAGCATTGGTTATGATTAAACTTTTCTCGCTCTGTCTAAAGATTTTTGTGAGCATACAAAATGGGATAACTCCGCTGGCGAGTATGTCAGCAAGCACATTTCCTGCTCCAACGCTTGGGAGTTGGTCCTTATCTCCAACAAGAATAAGTTTGCAGTCACGAGGCAGTGCTTTTAAAAGGTTGGACATAAGAGCACAGTCCACCATGGAGACTTCGTCGACAATGACGACGTCGGTTTTTAGAGGATTTGATTCGTTGTGAACAAAATAACTTTCATCTGTCTTTATCACATTGACTTCAAGTAATCTATGAATAGTTTTCGCTTCTCTACCTGTTGAATCGCTCATTCTTTTGGAAGCTCTTCCAGTTGGAGCAACCAAAGATACGCGTTTTTGCATATTTTCTAAAATTTCCAAAATACATTTAATAATCGTGGTCTTTCCAGTTCCTGGACCACCAGTTATGACATAGACACCGTTTTTAATGGCGCCCTTGACGGCATTTTTTTGTTCTTCGTGAAATTCAATTTTGTTTTTAAGTTGAAAACTTTCGATTTCGTCATCAATGTCAACGTCTTCAATTTTCCTGCAGTTTTTAAGCCAGGCGAGCTTCTGTGCAATAGAGTTTTCGTAGTAGTAATATCTTGACAGCATAACGATTTCTGTGTTTTCCAGCCACAATGTGACACAAGTTTTATCGAGGCAGAGAGTATCAAAAGTGCGGTTAAAAAGTTCGGTATTTTCCTCATATTCTAAATCTAGTGCTTTTGAGCTTTCCGAAAACAACATATTTTTAGGAAGATAGGTGTTACCATTTTTCTCGCAGCTAAGTTTCAACACATGGATAAGACCTGCTCGCACTCTGAACTCACTGTTTTCTGGTATTCCAATGTTTTTGGCTATTCTGTCGGCGGTTGTGAAACCGATTCCGTCTATATCTTCAATAAGTTTATATGGATTATTTTTAACAATTTCAGTGGTTTTTTCGCGGTAAACATTATATATTTTAAGTGACATATTGGTGGAAATATTGTAAGACTGCAAAAACATTATGGTGTTTTGCACTTCCTTATGTTCTCGGTAGGAAAAGCCTATTTCAACTGCTTTTTTCTCGCTTATGCCACGAATTTGGGAGAGCTTTTCTGGAGTGTATTCCAAAACTTCCAAAGTGTCTTTACCGAATTTTTCCACTATATTTTTAGCGGTTATCGGTCCTACTCCTCTGATAAGGCCAGAACCCAAATATTTTTCAATGCCGGCTATTGTTTTTGGCTGAGAAAGTTCGTAAGAAGTAAAGGCATATTGCACGCCAAATTTTGAACGTTCGAATTTTCCTTCAAGTGACACTGTTGCTCCAATTTGGACGTCAATAAACTTGCCCACAACTGTGACAAGTGAGCCGTCTTTTTCAAGTTTTGCAACAGTATATCCATTTTCGTCATTACGAAAAACAATATCTTCAATAGTTCCGATTAAAGCCATATCTATATTTTAGTTTATTTTGTTTTAAAAAGCAAGTATATTTAAAAACTTGTGGTAAAATCTGTTTTTTAAAATTGTCTATAAATTTTGATGATTTATACAAAATGATATCATTTTAGTTGCAAAAAAAAATTAAGTTTTGTATAATTATTGTGTATGAAAAATTATGAAAAAATAATTGAAATTGAAGCACTACTCGAAAATATCACAAAACATTATGCGGAAAATAATCTTCTTCGCATGAAGATATTGTATTTTATCTCAGAATATCAAAATCTTTCAGTTGGTATGATTATAGATAAACTTGGCATTAAAAAATCTAACTTTGCACTTATGACCAAAGAGCTTGAAAGAGAAGGTTTAGTTGTTTCAAAACAGGGAGAAATCGACAAACGCTGTCGAATGCTGTATCTCACCGAAAAAGGCAAAAATGTTTTAAATTCATATTTAGAAGAAATTGGAAAATATTTTAGTGAAGAAGAACACGAGGTTTCAAAAGCCATTGAAACTTTAAATATATATTTAAATAAGAAAATTTAAAAAAACTAATGTGACAAAAACGTTATTTTTTAAATAAATATCAATATAAAGTCACTAATTAAAGGAATATTATGAAAAAAGATATAAAATTTTATAATTCTCTTACAAGGCAGAAAGAAAAATTTGAGCCCTTAGAGGAAAATACTGTGAAAATGTATGCCTGCGGAATAACTCCGTCGGCAGAGGCTCATATTGGACATTTATATCAGGCTCTTATTTATGATATAATGAGGAAATTCCTTGTTAAAGAAGGGTATAACGTTATTTACGCAAGAAACTATACTGACGTTGATGATAAGATTATTGCAAAAAGCAACGAATTAAACGTTCCTGCAAATGAATATGCAGAAAAAATGATAGAAAATATTGATAAAGAAATGAAAGCATTTCAAATTGGAGAACCAGATATTTGGCTTTATGCAACGAAAACCATTCAAGATATGATTAATTTCATTTCAAAACTTATTGAAAAGGGAAAGGCTTATTCCACTCCGAACGGTGACGTTTATTTTTCTGTTGAAACATTTAAAGAGTATGGGAAACTTTCCGGTAGACGCACCGAGGAAGCGCTCGATGGTGTTCGAATTGAAAATGATGAATATAAACGTAGCCCGCTTGATTTTGCTCTATGGAAATCGGCAAAAGCAGGAGAACCATATTGGGAATCACCTTGGGGGAAAGGTAGACCTGGGTGGCATATTGAATGTTCTGTTATGAACTATGTCACTTTTGGTGACCAAATTGACATTCACGGAGGCGGACGAGATTTACTTTTTCCACACCACGAAAATGAAATTGCACAAACAGAGAACTTGACGGGAAAGCCGTTTGCAAAATATTGGATACACAATGGACTTATAAGAGTGAATGGTCAAAAAATGAGCAAAAGTCTTGGGAATTCACTTCTTATGAAAGATTTGAGGAAAAATTATCATATTGAAGTTATCAAAATGGCACTTTTGCAAAACTCTTATCACACTGATATAAATATCACTGATAAACTTTTTCAAGATGCGGAAAGACATTTATATAATTTCTATAAGGTTTTGCTTTCGGCAAAAGAAAATTTTGGAGAATTTAGTGGAAGTGATAGCAAAGTGGAAGAGGACTTTGACGAGGCTATGCGAGACGATTTAAACACTTCCAAAGCTATTTCCTATCTTTTCAACATTTTCAAAGAAGCAAAAGAAAAGCTCGCGAAAAAGGATAAAAGTGTTATGGAAACTTTAAACAGTGTTATCAACACTTATTCTCTTTTAGGGCTTTTCAAAGAAGAACCCAAAGTTTTTGTGGAACAGGTTGATAAAAAATTAAAATCTGATGTTTCAGAAGATATTTTGAAACTGGCAGAAGAAAGGTGGCAAGCAAAAAAAGAAAAGAACTTTGCTCGTGCGGACGAATTAAGAAAAGAAATCTTAGAAAAGGGCTACGAAATTAAAGATAGTAAAGACGGATATGAAGTTTTAAAACAAAATTAAAGTTTTATGAACCTAAATCTTAAATTATTTAATAGAAATTAAATAGATTAAATTATCTTTTTGAATGTCCTATTCTAATAAATTAATTTGCAATATATATTATTTTCTAAACTAAAAACTTAAACAGCAAATAATAAAAATTAAATATTATAGACGATTTTACGGAGAAAAAATGAAGAAAAATTTAATAGGAATAGGTATTTTTATAATAATATTTATATTTGTTGGTTTAAGTGTTATTCCGCTTGAAAGCCTCACTAATTATGATTCAAATTTTATAGTGTTCATAATTTTTTCGGTTATATGTGGGATTTATCTTATTGGACTTATTGTTTTTGTTATTTTAAATCGTAGGAAGAAAATTATTGAAGTTGTGGAATTTTTTGCACCAGATAAGATGACTCCAGCAGATGCGGGCTATGTTATAGATAAGAGCATTGATGATAGAGATATTAGTTCACTCTTAATTTATTGGGCAGAAAAAAAGTATCTTGAAATAATACAAAAAGAAGATGAAACCGTAATTTTAAAAAAATTGAAAGATGCCGATCAAGAGATGAAACCTTATGAACAGACAATGTTCAACTCGATTTTTTCTAAAGAAACGGAAGTGAATTTAAAAGACTTGCAAGTTTTAATAAAACCGATAGTAGCAACAATTAAAAATGAAATCCAGAATGAAAATAATAAAATATATTTTAATTCAAAAATCGAAAATGCTTCAACTTGGCTTACTATTGGAATCACTTGCCTTTTAGTTTTCCTTTCTTATTTCTTCGGAAATGGTGGAACTTTTTCCATTATTTGTGGTGTGATTATTTTTGCAATTAGCACAATTTTTTCCAATATATCCAACAAGGTTTATATTCAAAAAAAATTAATATCAACTATTCTTTATATAGTCGGTATGATTCTATTTTTAATTTTTGCTCTTCTAAATTTAATTTTTTCCTTTACAAATTTGTATATTTTTATCTTAATAGGAATTGCCACGTTTCTGTGTTTATTGACATATATTCTTTGCCCATTTTTAGAATATAGGACAAAGGAAGGTCAATTTGTGGTTGGAAGATTACTTGGGCTAAAGAAATATCTTGAAATTACTGAAAAAGAAAAAATTGAAATGTTAATAAAAGAAAATCCTAAGCAATTTTATGATATAATTCCATATGCTTATGTTTTGAATGTAAGTAATGAATGGATCGAAAACTTTAATTTTGTCAAAGCAATAAATAGAAAAGAACGCAACGAACTTATAGCTGGAATTGGTTTGCTTGCTGCAATTTTCTTGTTTGGAGAGGGACTGGCAATATTTGGCAATTTATTTGGAGGCTCAAAATCTAAGAATAAAAGAAAAAAATAAACTTTAATTGAAAGTTTTTGAAATTTTTAAAATAAAAAAAGATAGTGTAATTTAAGTCACTATCTTTTTAAAACTCTATTTTTTAACTCGTTGACTTTTACTTCTTCCGTTAGGTGCGCTTTTCCGCTTGCTTTTAAATCTTGAAGAAGTTTCTTTGTGTCTTCTTTCTCAACATAGACATCTTCTTTCTTCTTTTTTCTACTTAATTTGTTCAACAGTTTTGTTAGTTTTTTATCAAATTCAGTTTCGCCTTTTTTAAGTTTAGAAGTCTCTTCAATGGTTATTCCGTATTTCTTCTTTAAATACCACTCCTTGAAATAGAAAGCAAGAACAATGATGAGAATTGTGGTTATACACATTGCAACTAGAGTGACGACAACAGGTAGAGAATAGGTGGTTATTCCAAAGAAAGAACTTAAACCTATAAGAGCACAAATTATTAGAAAAGCGGAAAGAGTGACGCAAATTGCTCTTAGTCGATTTAAAGGTATACACGTCCAGACAAGGTTGATATATCCAGTAAAAAGAACAAGCAAAGTGGATAGTGAGGAAAATTCTTCAGGGCTCAAAGTTGTTGTGTTTGCATTTAGTATTACAATAATCAAAACATTGATAAACATAACAAAGGCGGCAGGGACAGATTTTTTCAAAACTTGAGGTATAAAGTTTCCTCGAATTAAATCTTTGTTAGGCTGGAAGGTCAAGATGAAAGACGGCAGTCCAATTACGAACATTTCAAGCAGTAAAAGTTGCTTTGGTGTGAAAGGATAGTGTATTCTGAGCACTAGAGTCGTTATGCAAAGCATAATCGTGAACAACGTTTTCATAAGATACAAAACGGAAGATTTTTGAACGTTGTTGACAATTTGACGCCCTTCTTCCACCACACTTGGAAGAGCGGAAAAGTTGCTTTCCATAAGAACAAGATGAGAAATATTTCTTGCGACTTCGCTTCCGTCTGCCATTGCGATAGAACAGTTGGCTTCTTTCAAGGCAAGGGTATCATTTACACCATCACCAGTCATAGCTACAACATTTCCTTGATTTTTTAAGGTTTTAACCAAAATATGCTTTTGTTCTGGTGTAACACGACCGAAAACTGTGAACTTGTTGGCGAGTTGAGCCACTTCTTGCAAACTGATGTTTTCTAAAGATACATATTTGTCATAGCCTTCGACTCCGACACGTTTGGCAATTCGAGAAACGGTTATGGCATCATCGCCGGAGATAATTTTGATTTGAACATCGTTTTGTTTGAACCATTCAATAGTTTCCACTGCATCTTTTCGTATATGGTCCTCAAGCACGAAAATGGCGATAATTTTTCCATCTTTTCCTGCATTCTTTTCGTTATATGAACCATTGGCTTCAGCGAGAGCGATAACTCGGTAGCCCTTTTCCATATTTGAAGTCATATATGCTTTTTGTTCGGCGGAAATAGGACACTTAATAAAGGTTGGAGCTCCTAAAAAGTAAGTTTTACCGTTTTTAAAGGTTGTTGCAGAATATTTTCTTTCGGATGAAAACTCAACAACCTCTTTAACTTTAGAATCTGTGTCTTTCCCAAAATGACCAACAAGTGCAACACTTGTGGCGTTCATCGATTTTTGATGTTGTAGAATTGTTTTCATTACTTTTTCAATTTTTTGTTTGTTGGAACCGTTATAGTTTTCATATTCCACAACATTCATTGTGCCATCTGTTATTGTTCCAGTTTTATCTAAACATAATATATTCGCACGGGCGAGCATTTCGATAGAATATAAATTTTTTACAAGCGTTTTCTTTTTGCCAAGTTTAATAACTCCAACAGACAAGCCAACTGTAATCAAAAGATACATTCCAGCAGGTATCATACCAGTGAGTGCACCACTCGTGCTGGTGACAGATTCGGGTATGCTTGTTCCAAGCAAAACACTCTCTTTAAAGAAAGTTAAAACTCCAAGAGGAATTAAAATCAAAATGATAACCTTGATTAAGTTGTTTAAATCTTTAAAAAGGTTGGAAGTTTGTGGCTTAAAATCTTTTGTGCGTTCTGCCACCGTTTGAATGTAGTTATCTTTTCCCACCTTATCAACTCTTGCATAGCATTGACCAGAAACGAGAAAGGAGCCAGCAAGGAGGATGTCACCAATATTTTTCTTTATCGAATTACTCTCACCAGTAAGCAAACTTTCATTTGCTTCGCATGCTCCTTCGACTATAATGCAGTCCGCTGGTATTTGATTTCCGTTTTCAAGAAGCATAATATCATCAAGGAGTAGGTCCTCACTTTTGATTTCTTGTTGGAGTCCCATTCTTATTACTTTAATTTTAGGAGCGGTGACCATAGATAAACGTTCAACCGTTCTTTTTGATTTTATTTCTTGAATAATGGAAATAGCAGTGTTGGCAATAACGACAAATAGGAACAATAAATCTCCCCACGCAGCAACACACATAAGTGCTATAGCGATAATAAGCCAAATACAGTTAAAGAAAGTGAAAACGTTTTTACAAATGATAGATAAAATTGAATTTGAAGTTTTAATTTTTGTGTCATTAGAAAGTTTATGCTCTATTCTTTCATTAATTTGTTCCTCAGAAAGACCATGTTCTCTATCTGTTTGATAGCGAACAACCGGCATGTCCTTTTCAAGATTTCCTTTCTTTTTCTTACTTATAAACTTCTTATTTCTCATTTTATTTATAGTTTATTAATTTTTGACAAAAAAGTCAAACATTAAAGCAATTTTCTTGACTTTTTATGATAATTAGTTTATTTTTAATAATATAATCTTTATATATTGGGGTGATATATGTTTATTCCTGTTTCCAACGATTTATTAAAACTTGCCAAACTTTTTCCAGAGGATTTGTATGTTGTAGGTGGTTATGTCAGAAATTGTCTTTTAAAAATTGAAAGTTCGGACATTGACCTATGTAGCAATGTGGATATTGATGAAATTTCACAAATCTTAAAAGATAATGGCTATAAGATCAAAATTAAGAATTCAAAATATAATTCTATTACCATTTCAAAAGGTGATAAAAGCTATGAATTTACCTCTTTTCGAAAAGATTATTATCCTGATAATGGCAGTCACGCTCCAATTAGAGTGGAAAGAACAAACGAACTTATGGAAGACGCAAAAAGGCGTGATTTTACCATAAATTCCATTTATTACAACATCACAAAAGATGAAATTGTCGACCCATATCATGGCGTTGTGGACGCAAATCAAAAAATACTTCGCTGTATTGGTTCGCCAGAAGAAGTTTTGAAAAATGATGGCGAAAGAATACTTAGAATGGTTAGAATTGTCGGAGAGTTAAATCTAAAGATAGATAAAAACACTTTAAAATATGCTCATCTTATGGCAAAAAATGTGGCTGATATTTCCAGCACAAGAAAGTATAATGAATTGGGAAAAATTTTGTATTGTGATAAACGTTATAAAGAAACACCAGGAAATTTTGTTAAATCTTTAGATCTATTGAATCGTCTTGGAATTTGGCAATATTTTGGGCTTCCTATTAAAACTATAAAATACAATATGGTTAAAAAAGTGGAAGATCGAGAACTTGGACTTTTAATTGATATAATAGACAGTGTAAAACCAGAATGTATGCAGACCTTTATTGAGGACTTTTTAAAAAATCAATTTGGCTTCAGCACCAAACTAATTCAAAAAGTTTTCATATATTTAGCTGGCTATTATAACGCTTTAAACAAAATGAAAAATAAAGAATACTTTTTCAAATATTTTGAAGAAGTAGGAGTCATTTTCCCTCTTCTTGCCAAAAAGAGCAAGCATATAATGAATAAATATATGTTTTTCTATAATTATATCATAAGACATGGACTAGTTGTTCGCGTGGCTGATTTGAAAATTTCAAAAGAAGATATTGCTCAAAATTATCCTAATATTGATACGAGAAATTATGACAGACTTTTGGAGTATCTTTTAAGTAAAGTTTTTGACGGAAAAGTAAAAAATGAAAAAGAATATCTTCTTCAAGAAATTGATAAGGCTTTGACAGGTATTGCGTAAATCACAACGAAAATTTTAATAAATAAATTTGAGGTTTTTTTTGCAATAAAAAAAGGATGATACCATCCTTTTTTAGTTTTAAGTAGTGTTGATTTATTTATTTAAATCTTTAAACTTTTCTGAAAGTTCGTTTGCACGTCTATCTATCTTAATTTCAGGTTCGTTTAATTTTTGCTCTCTCGTTTCGCGCAATATATTATACATTTCTTCCATTTTTTCAACAGATTCTTGAGTCTCTGTTTCCTCAATTTCTGTTTTAAGCATACGAAAGATATAACCATCGATTTCTTTTAAAAGATGTGAATGTCCTGCCTTAAAAAGAAAATTTGGAAGTTCTCGGTATAATTCGGGATATATGCAAAGTATTTTTGCAGTATTTTCTTGTCTACTTGACCCGATAATCTTAGTAAAATAATTATAATTGAGGTTTTGAATATAAACAGAAGCTAATTCTTTATTGCCATAAAACTCCTCATTTTCTGCAAAAACATCCAAATTTTGCTCTATAGCAAATTTTAAAAATTCAGGGTCATTTTTAAGTTCAGAGTATCTTATTGCCTTTGCATTGAAGTCAAGAGTTAGTATACTAAATTTTGGATCATTTCTTTTTTCTTCAGGAACTTCACAAAAAGCGCTTGGGTCGTTTAAAAGAGCGGAACCGACTATATGTGTATCAGTTCTAAGTCTTTTTGACGCATACTTCAAAATTTGTCTTGTATTGTTTTTTCTCTGCAATGTTAACGCAAGTTTTGCTTCACGTGCTAGTGCTGTAGAAATAACTTTAGGTCTATCCAACACTTCTTCTGAACAATTACTTAAGACAAACAGTGGGTCATATCCTTTATTAAGCAATTTTATAGCTTTATTGGCATTATTTATTTTTAACATAATTTTCTCCTTTTTTCTAATTTTATCTAAATGATAACACTAAAAGGACATGTTGTCAATAGGGAATTTTTAATTTTTATTAAAATGCTGATGTTATAAAGAAAAATTTTTTGAACATACTAGGTATATGAAAAAAGAAGAAAGAAAAGAAAAAAAGTTAGATAAAAGTGATAAAAATTTGCAAAAAAGCGAAAAAAATGTGAAAGAATCGCAAAAAAATGTAAAAAAATCACAAAAAATCGAAAAAAAGAAAGAGAAAAAGTCCAATAAGCATGCTTTTGCTTGGTTCTTAGGTGTTTCTGCCGTGGCGGTTGTTTGTCTTTTTGTCTGTCAATTCTTTTTTGAAAATGCCTTAACTTCTAATGCGAAATTTTATGAAAACACAAAAATTAATGGTATTGACGTTTCCAATATGACTATGGCGGAAGCGGAAAATGTTGTGCTTACTGATATGCTCTCAAGTCGAAGTGATATTGAAATAAATTTAACCTCTGGTGATAAAGCTTGGCAACTTAAGGGCACTGATTTTGAAGTGACAAACAAACTAGAACCTTACATAAAAGAAATTGCTTCTTATGGTAAGACGGGAAATTTCTTTCAAAATTTAAAAAAATCAAAGGAAATAAAAAATCAGGGTTTAGATTTTCAAGTTTCATACAAAAGTGTTTTAGCAAATTTTGAAGACAAAATAAATGAAATTATTGCTGAAGTGGAACAGCCTCAAGTTCCAGCAAGTCTAATCTTCAACACAGAACTTGAATTTCCTTTTGAAGTGGAAAAAGGAAGTGCGAGTGTGACAGTGCTTCGTGATGAATTGTATTCGCAAATTGATGAGGCCTTAAAAATAGGCAAAGTGGCAAATGTGGAAATCCCGATAATAGAAATACCGCCAGAATTTTCTGAAGAGGAAATGCTTAACAGTGTTGTTAAACGTAGTGAATTTTCTACATCTTATGCTACAAGCAAGGCAGATAGAAAAAATAATGTTCAAAAGGCTTTAGAGAATTTTAACGGACTAATTGTGGAAAGTGGGCAAACTGTTTCCTTTAATGAAATGACAGGACCTAGAACGGAAGAAAATGGTTATAAAAGTGCGCATATAATATATAATGGAGTCTATGTCGACGGAGTAGGTGGTGGCGTTTGCCAAGCCTCAACCACACTCTATAATGCTTTATTGCTAGCGGGTATCGATATAGATAAAGTCACACATCACACTCTTCCAGCATCCTATGTTCCACTTTCTTTTGATGCAATGGTGTCAGGCGATTATGCCGACTTAGTTTTCACAAACAACTTAGAAAAGCCGATATACATTAGAACAACTGCGAATGACAGTGAAGTCAAAGTGGAAATATTTGGTCAAGACACTGACGGTGTAACTATCGAAAGAAGAGCAGAGCTTGTTAAAATTTTAGGACACAATGGAGATAAAATATTGCCTGACACAAAAGGCGAATATTCTGATAAAATCCTATATAAAGGGGAGTTTTATCGCTTAAAATGGCCTAAGCAGGGCTATGAGAGCAAGGGGTATTTGAGATATTACAAGGATGGAGAATTTGTGGAGGAAAAAGAGATACGCCATGACTTTTATATGCCACAGGATGGAATAGTCATGGAAGGTGTGGAAGAACTGGGAGTAGGTATGACATTGCCGGCGACTGATGTGACAATATGTAGCCCTCAAAAAGTTACGAAACAAACTGAAGAAAGTGTGAGAAATAAACTTAAGAATGAAAATCCAAGTGAATATGGTTTATAATTAATAGATTTTATTTTGAAAGTTTGTAGACTTTTTGTATAATATATAATGTATGAGCAAAATTAAGAAGAAAGAGACAATTGAAAAGAAAAAAGAATCAATAGAGGCTATTGAAGAGGTTTCTATACCATCAAAATCCACGATTCAAAAAACGGACAGTGATGAAAAAAACATTTCTTCTGAAAAAAAGACGGAGACAAATAAAAAGGAAAAGAAAGAACCGACTTTAAAAAGTAAAATAATAAGATCCATAATAGTAATTTTAGTTATTGCTGGAATTTTAGTTCTAGGCTATTATATCCTTGTTTGGACGGGATTTTGGGATAAGGTTAACACAGCAGAAAAACTTCGCGATCTCATTCTTTCTTGGGGATTTTGGGGAAGATTTGGCTTTGTGGTGCTGTCGTTTTTGCAAGTTACCTTCATTCCTTTGCCTTCAACTGTAACTATCATTGCTGGAACCTTACTTTATGGACCGTTACAGGCGGCTTTATTATCACTTGCTGGAATTCTTCTTGGAAGCATGGTTGCTTTCTTTTTAGGACGATTTTTTGGAAGAAAACTTGTCGTCTTTATGGTGGGCGAGAAAACTTGTGAAAAGTGGGTTAAATTTTTAAATAACGCCAAGTATTCCTTTTTTATAATGATGCTACTTCCAATATTTCCTGATGATGTTCTCTGTCTAGTGGCAGGGCTTACTAATATGAGTTGGGCATTTTTCACAATAACAAACTTAATTTGTAGGCCTATAGGTATTTTAACAGTTAGCTATTTTGGTAGTGGATATATAATACCATATCACGGCTGGGGACTTGTGGCTTGGGGATTTATTATTGTGGCAATTATTGTGATAATAGTTTTATCATACAAATATCAAAAACAAATAGAAAACTTTATTTATAAATTATTTAAAAATAAAAAGAAAGATAATAATGTAAAAATTTTAGAGGGAAAGGAAGAAAATGTTAAAGTTGCTCCAAAAGAAAATATTGAAACTAAAAACAATAAAAAAAGTGAGGAAGATTTAGAGTTTCAAAAAAATAATGAAAATAAAGAAAATTCCAAAAATAATAAAAATGAATTAAAAAGAGAATAAAAATATAAAAAAATAAGAAAAAATTGCAAAAAAATGCGTTTTTTCTTTATTTTTATATTGTTTTTTAATTAATCTTTTTTTATTAAAATAAAAACTCCTTCTTTAATTTGTTTTGGAGAAAGGTTATTGTCGAGTAAAATTTTTGTGCTTTCAATATTAAATTTTTGAGAAATGGTTTTAAGATTTTCTCCTTGTTTTAGTTGATAGTATGGAAAGGAAATTTTTTTAACACTCATATATACTCCTTTACTTTCTAATCAATAATGTGACAAGGTCACTTAAAATATTTTATTGTCATATTTAGGCGAAAATAACTATAAAATTATTTTGTATGAAATCAATTTTTAAAAGTGTGGCAATAATAACCGTTTTTTCAGTAGCAACAAGGCTATTAGGTTTTTTGCTTAGAATATTTTTATCTCGAACAATAGGTGCTGAAGCCCTTGGTCTTTATCAGGTCGCTCTTTCTGTTTTTATGGTTTTGATGACAATAGTCTCAAGTGGGCTTACCCTTATTATTTCTAGGCTTACTGCAAGCTATAGAGTATCTAAAGATAAAAAAGGAGTTTCCACACTCGTAACTTCTAGTTTGCTGGTTGGACTTGCTGTTAGCGTAATTTTGTGTCTAATTATTTTGTTATTTCGAAATTTGTTTTCCAACTTATTTTCTGATGAAAATTGTATAAACATCTTGATAATTCTACTTCCATCTTTGATTTTTTCTGCTGTTTATTCAGTTTTTAGAGGAGCTATGTGGGGATATGACAATTATTTTGCTCTTTGCGTTACCGAACTTTTTGAAATGGTTGTCAAAATCGCTCTTTGCGTGCTTCTTCTAAGTGCAGGGATGTCGGCACTTTCTAGTGCCATGACTGTTGCTTGGTCGTTTACGATTTCATGTATAGTTTCTGCTATTTTCGTAATTATTTTATACTTTTTTTACGGCGGTAAAATGTCCAAGCCTAGCCGTATTTATAAAACTGTTTTAAAGCAGTCAACACCGATTACTGCAGTGCGAGTGGCGGGCAGTCTAGTTCAGCCTTTGATAGCGCTGATTTTACCAGCAAGATTAATTGTAGCAGGCTACACTGTGGAGCAAGCTATTAGCATCTATGGTGTGGCACTTGGTATGACTTTTCCACTTTTGTTTCTTCCAACTACTTTAATAGGCTCACTTTCCACCGCTCTTGTGCCGGACATTTCCATGGCTATGGTGCAAAATGATAATGAACACATTCAAAAAAGAGTAAATTCTTCTATTACTTTTACACTTTTTATAACCTTTTTAATATTGCCAATTTTTATAGGTATCGGCGATAGAATAGGAACGTTTTTATTTGGCGAAGCACTGAGTGGCACTCTTTTACAATTTTCTGCTTGGATGATGATTCCTATGGGGATCACAAACATAACTTCGGCAATATTAAATTCTTGTGGTTTAGAAGTCAAATCTTTTATCAATTATATTATAGGAGGGATTTTCACTTTCATTGCGGTGTTTTGTCTTACTGGATATATGGGAGTGTTGTCGCTTCCTTTTGGTATGGGAATAAGCACGGCGATTACGGCAATTTTAAATATCATAATGCTTAAGCGAAAACTTAAAATCGAGGTTAAAATAATAAAAAATCTTTTAATTATGATTTTGCTTTGTATTCCATCTGTTGCGGTGACTTCTTTTTTAAGTTCTCTTCTTTCTTTCATCATGCCAGACTTTTTCAATATAGCATTTTCAGCTTCAGTAGGCGCAATTATGTTTATTCTTCTCTGTTTAATTTTTAACGTTGTCAGTATTCAGACATATTTTGTTCAATTTAAAGAAAAATTTAAAAACACTAAAAAAAGACGCAAAAAAGCATAAAAAACTTTAAAAAATTGCAAATTTTATGCAATTTTTGATAATTAATTAATTTTTTGATTATTTTTTGTTGTTTTAATTATAATAAAAATATGTTAACAACAGTTGTAAGAGTGGCAATTATTTATATTATTGTTCTTTTCCTTTATAGGCTTATGGGGAAAAGACAACTTGGGCAAATGCAACCTTTTGAACTTGTCCTAACTTTGATTATTGCTGACCTTGCCACCATTCCAATGGCGGAAGTTTCTGTTCCAGTTTTAGAAGGTATTGTGCCTCTTTTTACTCTAGTTATTTTGCATTTTATTATCACTGTTTCTTGCAAAGTATCCACAAAATTTTCGCATTTTGTAAGTGGAAAACCGGTTATAGTTATAAATCCTAATGGTATTGATTATAAAGCGTTAAAAAATTTAAATCTCTCTATTGATGATATTACCGAAGCTGTGCGTGGAGCGGGATATTTTAAATTGGAGCAAGTGCAATATGCTATTATGGAGACGAATGGCAAAATGTCCGTCTTTCCTAAAAGTGAGTTTGCACCGGCAACTATTGGCGATTTAAAATTAGAAGTGGAAAAAAGTGCCTTGCCAATAAATTTAGTAAGTGAAGGAAAAATTTTAAAGGAAAATTTGAGTGTGGCAAAAGTGGATGAAAACTACATAACAAATCTTCTTAAAAAAGCGGATATAAAAAAGGTCAAGGACTGTTTAATTTTGACTATCGATAAAGGAGGTTCTGTTTTTGTTCAGGCGTTTGGCGAGGCTTATAAAACTTTCAAGGTTGAACCACTTGGGCAGGTGCAAGAATGACAAAGTTTATGTGGTTTCAGTTGGTTTCAATTTTTGTTATTTTGGCTCTTCTTATTACTATTTGTGCTGTTGAGGATAAATTAGTTTCAGACGCGCTTTCTAGTGTCAGTGAATATTGTTATCAAATAGAAAATGCTATGTTAGAAAATGACGGAATAAAAAATAATGAAGTAAATTCACTCGTCGAAAACTTGGAAGAAAGTTGGCTTTCGAATGAGAGAAGTCTATGCTATATTGTTAACCATAAATCTATTCAAGAAATCGGTGTTGAGATTATTAAACTGAAAACATATATTGAAGAGGACGATATTAAAGAATTTTCCGTTTCTTTGGAATTAATTAAGCTTTATTCCGAGCAATATAATCATTTTATGGGCGCAAACTTTAAAAATATTTTGTGATGGTTAATAGCAAAAACTATGCTTTTTTAAATGTTAACCAAAAATATATATAAAGATTTTTTTTGAAATTATATAGTTCATATAAAAGTATATTTTTTTTAGAATTATTCACAAAAAAAGAGTAATTTATAATTACCCTTTTTTTATCTATATTAATACATCTTTTCATTTTTCTTTAATACGATAATTAAAATAATTGTTGCAATGAATACAAGTGCAAGGATAATACCGATGATGATTAGCCATAGATAAGACATTGTTTCTATTTTTATTGTAGTCACTTCTATTGTGGCGGTATTTTTTAGATTTCCACTTGAGTCGTATATATTACATGTTATTTGGAAATCCGCTTCAATGCCATTACTATCAAAATAAAAGGTGTTGCCGTTTCGTCCATAAGGATATTCTCCTTCGTAAATCGCTGAATAGGTGTAGTATTGGTCGACTCGGTCGCTTTCAGTTAAAACATATCGCATGTTATGCTCGTCCACCCCTTCGACAAACCATTCGATATAGCAAGGATTTGCATATTTATATATATCATTGTTTATGCTGAATGTAAAAGCGTTTAAAAATGTGGTGGAACTAGAAACTTCATAGTCTATTCCGAAACTTCCGCTCAGCTCGTCGATATCATCTGGCAAAATTGCAAAATACATTGAGCCGATACTTTTTTCAATAGCGTTTGGTTGACTGGAATCGCTAAGGTCAATAAAACTGTAGACAAATTCAAATTTATATAGCCCGAAACCGTAGCCAAATTTGGTTTGATTTCCTTCTTCGAGTCCTTCTTGTTCATCTATATAAAAGGTAACTGTTGGAATTGTTATATCCTCTTCAAGAGAAAAGAGAGTGATATCATTATATTTTTCGCCATTGAAATCTTGAATGTTTTGAGAAAGATTTTCTGTTTGCATGTATGAAAGGCGAAGCTCCACTCCTAGATATGCAAAACTAGAATTTGTGTTCGTTCTTTGCATATTGATTCGAATTTGTGACAGACTCGACCAGTCATAGCAAACATATGTTATTTCTTTATCAACAACAAGAATTGGATCACTTATTGTTGGAACGACAACAGAATTGTTTGCATTGAAACCTTGAAAACGTACTTCGTAGGAGCTGTCAGATAGTGTTAAATTTTCAACGCTCAAAACCGTTTCGGAGTCTTGATTAATTTCTGCTTTCGTTAAATTGGCGATTAAAAAAGAAATAGCAAAAGTTGTAAAAATTGCTAAAAGTAAGGAAATTATATAAATATATTTACTTTTTTTCTTTATCATGTTTTAATTTTAGCACAAATTCGTCTAAATTAAAAATAATTTTAGCAAATTTTTAGAAAAGTCGTTTGACATTATTTTATTTTATTTTTATAATATTACTATGGAAATAGATGAAATGATAGAAGTGGAAGAAAAAACTTCCCTAGAAACAAATTTAGATGATGTCGTGCAAAAAGTGAACAACACTGAACCTGAAGTGCTGCATGCAAGTTTTGACTGGGTGAAAGAGGAAACTTTGGTTTTAATTGTTAAAGTAGGCAGCGACAAGTTTGACTATTGCAACTTTGACCTTTGTGGTAAAAAAATGGTGGACTGGGTTAAACTTGCCACATCCATTTGCACGCAAAAAATCTTGGAAAATGAAAGTTTAATTTTAGGTTATTTAAATAAGTATGCAGGAGAATATAGGCAAATTGCTGTTTTATATAGCGACACACCTCTTCTTCAAAAAAGCACTTTTTTGGAAATTATGAAATATTTTTCCGCCAAAAAGATGAATTTCTTGCCTCTTCAGCGCGGTTTTGTTATAAATTCCGATTTTGTGGAAAATTATCAAAATATTTTATCCACTCCATTTGTAGATTTCGGAACGGACGATTTTTATGTTGTGAACTCCGCCTCTAGGCTTTCCTATGCTTTTAAAGTTTTAAACAAAAGAATTTTAAATTTCCATAAAAGTCAAGGAGTGGTTATTTTTAGCGAGAACACCACTTTTATTGAAGCGGATGTGCAAATTGAAGAGGGGGTGGTAATTTATCCTAACAACATTTTGAAAGGAGAAAGTTATATTGGGAAAAATGTTGTTTTGGAAAGTGGGAATTATATATCTGACACCATTGTATGCGACAACGCATTTGTCACGCAAAGTTATCTTGAAAAGAGTAAGGTTCCAGAGGGAAAAACTGTGGGGCCATTTGAAAAACTTATAAATGAAACACTTTAAGGGGAAATTATGAAAATTATTATAGGTTTAGGAAATTATGACGAGAAATACCAAAACACCTACCACAATATCGGCTTTGATGTGGTGGATGCTTTGGCTGAGAAGCTTGGAGTAACCTTTAAACTTAAAAAATCATTTAAATCGCTTGTTGGCGAAACTTCAATAGGCGGAGAAAAATATATTTTGGCTAAACCATTGACTTATATGAATAATTCTGGCGAGGCTGTAAAAATTTTTAAGCAAAAATATAACGATGCTAGAATTTTGGTGATAGTGGACGACATCGATCTTCCTCGTGGAAATATACGCTATAAGGAACACGGAAGCGGAGGAACGCATAACGGGCTTAGAAGCATTGTTGATTATATTGGCCCTGAGTTTGAAAGAGTTAAAGTGGGCATTGGACGTGATATTTTTATGGACTTAAAAGATTATGTCTTATCCAAATATGACAAAGAAACTTTCAAACCAATAATTGAAAAGGCGGTTGTAGAAATTTTAGATAGGTTGAAATGACATTTATTGATAGCTTTAAAGAAAGAAATTTATTAAAATTCAAAAATATTGGTGGCCTAACCATTGGAGAGAAGGCGATATTGACGGCAACATTGAAGCGTGGCGTCTATCTTTGTGGCGACTTTGTAACAGCAAGCAAATTAAAGTTTGCCTTGTCTTGTCTTTCTTATAAAGCGGAAATCATTTCTTGCGGAAGAGAAGTGGAGGGCTTTGATCCTAATCTTTTTCAATTTGCTGGATGCGTTTCAAAATTTTTAAATAAAGAGTTAGATTTCTTGATTTTTTTACCTTCTTCACTTTCCACGAAATTTAATTTGCAGTTGTTGAAAGAAGAATTTAAAATTGAAAAAAACAACGCTTACGATTTAGAGAACTTGTTTGAAAAGTTAAATTCTTTTGGCTACGAACGCACTGACTATGTCAATATTGAAGGGCAGTTTGCCGTTCGTGGTGATATTTTAGATATATTCTTGCTTGGACAAGACTATCCGATCAGAGTGGAATTTTTTGATGAAGAAGTGGAGAGAATTATTCAATTTGATACCTCTTCTATGAAAACTTTGAAAGAACTATCCTCTTTTAAAGTTTCTCCATTAAATCTAGTGCTTGGCGAAAATACTGTCGCAGATATCTGCGAAAATTTTATCATTGACGAGCCGATTAAAATTGAAAACGAGTGTGCTATTTTAGAAAAGGCAAGAGAAAATCTTTCTTGGGCTAAAAAAGAAATGTTTGCTCAGTTTGAAGAGCTTTACAGTAAAAGGCAAATTGTTTTTTCTAACACTGATATTGCTAGTTACGAAAATTCTACCATCGGTCAAAAGAGCTATTTAACTGACTTTATGTCACTAAAGAAAGACCTAGAGATGTATAGTTATCAACATTACACCACTCTTCTTTTTGCCGGTCAATTTAAGGAAATGATGCTGGAATTTTTGACTACAAACAATATTCATTATAAAATTTTTGACGGAGAAATCAAAGAAGACGCAGTTTATGTTGTGGATGAGTATTTTCCTTTTTCTTTTAGTTTTTTAAAGGAAAAAATAATAGCTATAGGCACTGATGATTTGTATAAAGCCAAAAAAGTGGACTTTAAACGTGGGAAAGAACGCTTTTCCTATCTTCCAAAAGTTGGCGATTATGTTGTCCATTCTTTTTATGGTATTGGTCTTTGTAAGGATATTGTCAGACTTAAACTTTCTCACTTTGAAAAGGACTATTTTGTCTTAGAATATCGAAATGGTGCTCTTCTTTATCTTCCGACAGAACAAGCAAACTATATTTCTGCATATATTGGAGCGGAAAATCCTAAACTCAATGCTTTAGGCTCAAGCGAGTGGACGAGACTCAAACAAAAAGTCAAGGAAGATTTAAAAGAAATTGCCATTGAGCTTGCTAAAATCTATAAAGAACGAGAAACAGAAAAAGGTTTTAAGTTTGAAAGAGATGAAGAATTGGAAAAGCAATTTTCTGATAATTTTCCATATGAGCTTACTCCTGACCAAGTGCAAGCTATAGCGGATATTGATAAGGATATGGAAAGCGACAAAATAATGGATAGATTAATTTGCGGTGATGTCGGTTTCGGTAAAACAGAAGTTGCTTTTCGTGCTTGCTTTAAAGCGGTTTATAACTCCAAGCAAGTGGCTTTTCTTTGCCCGACTACCATATTAAGCGAGCAACATTTTCGCTCGGCAAAAGAGAGATTTGCACCTTTTGGTGTTAAAGTGGAAATTTTGAATCGTTTTAAAACGGAAAAAGAAACTAAAAAAATTTTAGAAGATTTAAAAAATGGAAAAATTGACATCCTTATAGGCACACATAAAATGCTTGGTAAAGAGGTTAAATTTAAAGATTTAGGACTTTTGGTTTTAGATGAAGAGCAACGTTTTGGCGTTAAAGATAAGGAAAAAATCAAAGAAACTAAGAAAAATATCGATGTGATAACTTTATCGGCAACTCCAATTCCTCGCACTTTGCATATGTCACTCTCTAACATTCGAGATATCAGTGTTATTGCGACGCCACCAAAGGATAGACTGCCAATTCAAACCTATGTTACAGACTACAGTGACCAACTCTTAGAGGATGTCTCAAAAAGGGAACTTGCTCGTGGCGGAAAGGTGCTTATTCTTTTTAATCGTGTTTTAGATATCAATTCTTTTGCTTCACGTGTTAGAGCTCTTATTCCAAATGCTAAAGTAGGTGTAGCACATGGACAAATGATGGAAAAAGAACTCTCCAGAGTGATTTCTGAACTTTATGACGACAAGTATAACATCTTTATAAGCACCACACTTATTGAAAACGGAATTGATCTTCCAAGTTTAAATACTTTGTTTGTTGTGGATAGCGACCAATTAGGTTTGAGCCAACTTTATCAAATTCGTGGAAGAATCGGGCGCGGAGATAAACTTGCCTATGCCTATCTCACATTCGACAGAGGAAAAGTTTTGACAGAAGATGCGTATAAAAGGCTGGAGGCAATAACCGAGTTTAGAGAACTTGGAAGCGGTTTTAAAATCGCTATGCGCGACCTTGAAATTCGCGGAGCTGGAAATATCTTAGGTAAAGAACAGCATGGCCATATGGAAAAAGTGGGCTATGATATGTATATTAAACTCTTAGATGAGGTTACACGTGGACTTAAAGGCGGACAGAAAGAAGGGGCGAAAGAAATCAAAGTCGAACTTCCACTCGACGCCTATATTAATGAGGAATACATTTCCTCACAGGAAGAAAGAATTATCTTTTATGATAAAATAAGCCAAGTATCCTCAACTTCAGAAAGAGATCATGTTTTAAAAGAATTAAAATCGACTTATGGTGATGTTCCGAAAGAAACTATAAATCTTCTAAATATAGCATTATTAAAGAATTTAGCGGTGAATTTTAATGTTAAACTTATCAAGATAACAAGTAAAGAATGCCTTGTTTATTTCTATAAATCTAAAGAGATTATCGATAAAAGATTGTCGAAAATGGGAGATTTTTATAATTTCAGTTTAAAATTCGCCGACTTGCCTATTCTAAAACTGAACGTCGAAGATAATGTCGAAAACAAAATGAAAATTCTCGAAGAAATGTTCATTAAAGCTCTTGAGATAAAAAAAGATTAAAAAAAACCGTAAAATTGCTTGAAATTTGTCGTCATTTAATATATAATAAACTAGTTAACAACTTTACGTGGAGAATTTATGAAGAAAAAATTATTTTCATTAGTGTTATGTTTACTTATGTGTATGACAGTTTTGACTGGCTGTAATTTATTTGGAACTGACCTCGAAACTTATTATAACACTGTGGTGGCAACAATAAATTATAGTTATGAACTTAATGGTGAAACTATTGAAGAAAGCGAGAATGTAACCAAAAGAGAATTGATAACAGCCTACAAATCTTATGGACAAGACTATGTCAAAAACTATGGTTATACACAGCAAGAGGCTATAGAAACTACTTTAGACACAATTTTAAATCGTAAACTTATGATAAAAGATGTTGAAGTTGATGCAAAAAGAAACAACGAAGCACTTTTCAACGAAAGAGAAACTTCATATCTATGGCAAAGCACTTACGATGCTTTTTATGATAATTTGCTAACTTATTATAACGAAGTTTTAGGTATTGAAGAAGATGAAGAGTCTACTGATGAAGAAGTTACTGGCGTTTACAATAGATATAATCCAAATGCAACATATTATACCTACACCGACTCAGAAGGCAGACTTCAATATGAGGTAAAGAAAACAACATCAGTAGCGACAGTAAGCGGTGAATACACTCCTATGTATCTTGATGATGTTGCTTATGATTATGAGTATCAAAAGGATGGAGTATATATCTTTAAAGAACTTATATATGACACAATAAAGGCTTATACAACAGATACTCAATGGCAAAGTGCATTAAATAGATATATTTCCACTGTTCGTGACAACTATAGTTATGTTGACTTTGAAGATGATGATGAAGTTTTCTATTTTGAATTAGACAGAATTTATGATATTGTTCGTGACAATTATTGTATTGAAAAATATGAGGAAATTTATAACCGTCAAGCAGAAAACGGCTCTGATCTTACTGGTGTTAGAATTAGAAATATTTTGGAATACTATCAAGGCGAAGTTCTTTCAGATTATTACACATATGTTAATGATTTGACCACCTTTGAAACAGATATGTTATCAACTTCAACAAACGTTCAATATATTCCATCATCAAACACAACAAATTATTTCTATGTTGGTGTTATTGAATTGAACTTTAAAACGGGACAAGAAACCCCAGCAGATTTGGAAGAAGAAGTAAACAGTGGTAAAATTGATGCTGGTGACGAAAACTATCAAACTAGATTAAATGCGATTTATAATGCTGTTTATGCTGATATTAAGAGCGAAACTACAGGACAAAGCACAGGAAACAGAATTTCCGCTCAAAGTTTACTTGATGAAATCAAAGATTTGATGGATAATGAAGAATATAAATACTTAGACTACAACACTGTTATTAACAATTCGCAAAAAGTAGATGAGATTTTGGCAGACTATGGATATTCACGTGAAGGCTTGACTAATAGCGAAATTGAAGAAATTGTGCAAAAATATGTGGATGCAGAAAATCAAGAAACTGAATATGCTCGTGCGGATGCATTTATAAAGTATTATTACTACTATAATGATGATACAACTTTCCAAAATTCAGATAAAACTTCAGTGTTTGGTATTTCTTCGACAGGAGAAGTTATCTATAATGACACTTTCAGCGATGCTCAAAATGATGCTTTTGACGAAGCATTAACAAAATTGTATAACAATGGCAAAGGTAAGATCGGAGATTTGTCTGACCTCATTAGAACGGATGATGGAATTTATATCCTTTTCTATGCTGGCGAAGTTGAAACTTTATTCCAAGGTATTTCTTATAATTTCTCTTTAGCTAATGATGATATTGCAAAATTAGGTTCAACACGAGTTAACATTTTCAATAATAAAACCTATTTTGACTTAGTGTATGATGCGATTTATGAGGATAATAATTTTGACAATTTTGAAACAGAAAATCTCAACTATTTGTTTAAAACATTAACAAAAGGTGGAGATGAAGGAATAATCACATATTATGACGAATATAAAGATTTGTTTTAATATGATGTAATTTAATAGTAAAGAAACCTTAAAATTAATAGTGAAGTGTGCACTTTAGTTTGACAAAAGGTTTCTTTTTTTGTTAATATATATCTATATGAGTAAAATTAAGGCGGAAAAAGAATTAAACGAAAACAAGGAAGAAGTAACTTCTTTAGATACTCAGAAAGAAATTGAAACCAAAACTACCGAAACTCCAAGCGAAGAAATTTCTGAAGCTGTTATAAAGAAGGGAGTTTTTTCACGCTTTAAAGAAAAAAGAAAGAAGAAAAAAGAAGAAGATTTAAAGAAAATTGAAGAAGAGCTTGCCAACGAAGATAAAGAAAAAGTCAGTGAAAAATTAGATGAAGTCGAGACAAAAGCAAAAAGAAAAGACTCGAAAAAGCAAAAAATTGTCAGCATTTTACTTTTGATTTTCAATATTGTATTAGTGGTAGCACTTCTTTTATGGAATATTTTGGGTGAGGAAGATTTTACTTCACTAGGCTCTTTAACTATATATCCACTTCCGTTTTTTATTTATTTAGTTCTAATTGTTTTTTATATCTTTTTCGATGTTGTAAGTGCTTGGCGAATGTTATATAAAAAGACGAGGCGTTCAATGTGGGGGTTGGCGTTTAAGTCTATGGGAATACTCAGATATTATGACTCTGTTATTCCTCTGTCAGGCGGAGAAGCTCTTGCTGTTCAATATTTAAGAAGTAGAGATGTGCCTGGTTCAACCGCACTTTCTATTCCAGTGGGAAAATTTATTTTTCAACAACTCACTTGGATAATTGTTTCTCTATTTTGTATCATTTTCTCACAGTTCACCACCAATTTCTATAATTATGTTTCAATAACAGGTATTATCGGTTTTATTTTGGCGGCTGGCTCTCTTTTTGTTATTATGTTTCTTTCCTTATCACGTGGGCTTGGTAAAAAAATTGTTTCATGGGTGCTAAAACTTTTATGTAAAATGAAAATTCTAAAAGATTATGATAAATATTACGAAAAAGTTTGGGCATTCGTAGAAGATTATCAAAATATAATGAGAGAATACAGCAAGTCATTTTGGGATATTCTTTTTCAATTATTCTTATCGGTAGGAAGATATATAATAAGTTATTCCATACCTTTCTTTGTTTATTGTATCTTTGAAGGGTTTCCTGTAACAAATGCCGCTGACTTGTATGGCGTTTTCTTCATTTCTTCTGCTTTAATTGAATTGTCTGCAAGTTTCATTCCTCTTCCTGGTGGTTCAGGTATGAACGAAATTTCCTTCTCAGTTATTTTTAATCAATTCTTGCATGGTCAAACTTTTTGGGCGTTACTTCTTTGGCGTTTTGCGACATATTACGTTTACCTGATCCAAGGTGTTTGTATAATCACATATGACACTGCTTATGGTAACAGAAAATATGAATGGGTAAAAAGAAAAAGGGCGTTACAAGAGGAAAGCCAAATTTTTAAAAAGACGCAAATAGATAATTTTAGAGCAGAACGAGATAAACGTAGAAAAAAAGAGAAAACTAAAAAATTACTGAATAAATAGCAACAAAAAAAACAAACTAAGGGTATGAGAAAATCAACATATCCTTGGCTTTTTTCTGTTATTGTTTTGGCTGTCCTTCTTGTCATTACCTTTATTTTAGGATATACAGGTTATTTTTTTTCATTGTCTTTTATAAAGGCTGACACTGATTTGACTTTAGGCGACACTTGCTTAATAGAAATAAATCCGAATGAAACAAGTGTAGCATCATTTAGTTTTGATGGCTCAATTTTGCCCGGCGAAAATTTAGAACAAATAATTCAAATTAAGGCGAATAATCTAGAAAAAGATTTAAAAGTTAGAGTTAAAGGTGAGGTTTACACCAATGAAGGCACTATTTTCTTAGATTTTGTGACTACAGATGACTTTGTAAAAGGTAATGACAATTATTTTTACTTGACGCCGGACCTTTTGGCTGGTAATAAAATCACTTTTTCAAAATATATAGTTTTGCCTGAGGATAGTGTTTTTGATAGCAGTAAAAAATATATCCTTTCAATAATAGTGGAGAATCTTGATGCTACACTCGATGTTTCAAATATTTGGCAAATGCCAGAAGAAAATATCTAAATTTAATAGACTTTTTTTGTGATTTAGGGTAAAATACTTACAAGAGGTAAAAAATGGAAGAAGAAAAGAAAATTTTACCAACTCCTCCAAAAGAGTTAAATCAAAATAGGCAGGTGCCACCTCCTCCACCAAATTTGAAAGGAGATAATTTAAACTCACAAAATGAAACCTTGGAGATATCTAAAGAGACAAATGCTGAAAAAGTGCAACTTGAAAACGTTCAAAAGGAAGAAGATATTTCCAAAACAGAAGAAAATTCAACTGATAAACAAAAAGTTAAAAAAGAAATGTTTTGGAATAGAAAACCTGTTCTTTGGTCAGGAATTGCACTTGGAATTGCGTTAGTTGCTGTTGTAGTCTTTTGTATTGTGGCTCTTTAACCTATTTCTTCATAAATCTTTCAAATTCAACAATTTTTCTTGTTGAATTTTTTTATTTTGTCAAAAATTAATTTATGAAAAAATTGGTAGTTTTTATTTTAATCATAATTTCTGTCTTTTTGACAACTTTTGTTAAAGATAAATTAAATCCTCTTTTTGTTTGTGCCAATGTCTATGAGGTGTGTTTGGTTGTAGACAATAATGCTATTACTGGCGATGTGATAAAATGTGGCAACAAAGACTTTGTCTATTTAAACAAAGAGGAGGCTTTGGAGAAAGTGAAACAGTGCAAAGTTTATTCCACTCAATTTTATTTAAAAGACATATCTTTATTTGACATCCTAGACCTTTTAGAAGGTTATGTTGTTATAGAGCAAGAATTTAGTGATTTAGAAATTTATTACTGTTATACTCCAATGGAACAAGACTGTGTATATATTGACAATAAAAAAGTGAATCTACAAATTGTCTTAAGAGAAAATGATGTGGTGGCAGGTATGCCTTTAATTTTGACAGGATATTAAAATTAAAAATATATAGTAAAAATCAAAAAATGATTAAAAAAACGATTTTTTTGCGAAAAAATCTTAAAAAATAATCAAATTTTTCAAAATTTATAAAAATTTATGTTTAAATATTTCCTTTTCGGTCAATAAAAGCGGTATGGAGGGAAATATGGAAATAAGCAAACAAAACAAAATCAAAAACTTTTTCAAAAGATACGGAGTGATGATCGTTGCTGGCGTTTTTGTTGTTGCTATCGCTTTGACTATTGGTTTAACCTTGCCTGCTGCTCAAGAAGTGTCGACAACAGAATTAAGCTTTACTCTGCCAATGAATAATGCGGAAATTACCAAAGATTTTTCCGATCAAGATTTACTTTACAACGAAGTAATGAACAGATGGGAAACGCATCTTGGAATTGACTTTGCTAGCGAGGATAATGCTGTATATTCCGTTCTTGACGGCACTGTTTTAAGTGTCACAAACAATTCCTTGGAAGGTTATGTTGTAGAAATTGAGCATACTGATGGCTTTGTAAGCGTCTATTCTTCTTTAAGTGAAAATGTTTTGGTTGAAGAAGGAGATACTGTTGAAAAAGGTCAACAAATAGGTGAAGCTTCAAGCACTGCAACTGCTGAATTTACCGATGCACAACTTCACTTTTGTTTACTAAAAGATGGTGTAGAAGTAGATCCAAATCTCTATATTGATTTACAAAATAAATAAACAGGCTAGCCTGTTTTTTATTTACATAAACTACTTAAATGGAATTTAAAGTTTAAAAATTAACAATTCTAATAGAGTAAAAATTATATTAATAATTAAAAATTTTTAAAGATTTAAATATTTTTTTATTAAATAGTTGCCTCAAACTTAATTTTTATGTTATCATATAAAAGTATGGAGGGCAAAATGATAGAGAAAATAAAAGAAGTATTAGCAGAACAACTTGGTATTGATGCAAAAACTATTAGTGATGATGCAAATATTTTAGAAGATTTAGGGGCAGATTCATTAGATATTATAGAAATGCTTATGACTTTAGAAGCTGAATATGGTGTAACAATACCTGATGATAAAATTAATCAAGTTAAAACTGTTTCTGAAATCGCAAAGCTTATTGAAGAATGTAAAAAATAAAAGGTTATAATTCTTTGTCAAACATTTTCATTTGACAAAGTTTGTCATAATTCGACAAATCCTCACATAAGGTTACTTATGGAGGATTTTTTTATGAAAGCATACATTGAAAAAAGAACTCTACTTGTGGCAAACTATATTTTAGATACTGGAGAAACTATTAGAAAAACGGCGGAGCTATTTAATCTTTCAAAAAGCACTGTGCACTATGATTTGGCTAATAGATTAAAAAAAATTAACTTAGAGCTCTATGAACAAGTTAAAAAAATTTTAGTTTTCAATTTTGAGGAAAAACATATCCGAGGAGGAGAATCTACAAGACGCAAAT
>CALVMX010000013.1 GCA_944349415.1 uncultured Clostridia bacterium | reverse complement strand
AGAGTAAAATGTATAAAAAATTTAATGCATTTTAATAAAATGTATGTTATAATAAATATATTATTAAATATAGGTAAAATGATGATAAATAAAATAAATCAAATAATTATTTCATATATTAAAAATGTTGATGTAAAGAATAGAGATAGCATAATAAAGGCTTTACATGTTTTATTAAACGGAAATTATGAAAAATATAATTTTTACTTGGATGCAGCATTTAGTTGTAAAACTAATGATGAATTACAAAAAATTTTATATACTCTGAATGAAAAGACTGAATGCAGGAAATCGGATGGCGTATATTATACTCCAGAAGATGTTTGTAAATATATTATTTTAAATTCTATGATAATGTTCCTAGATGAAAAAAATTCAAAAACTTATAAAGAAAAAGATGCCATTAATTTTATTTCAAAATATAACGAAGTTTTAAAGGATGAATTGATATTTAAGAAAACCTTTATAGATCCAACTTGTGGTTCCGGAGAGTTTTTAATCAATGTTTTTAAAGTAAAAATAGAAATATTAAAAACATATAAAGAGAATTATAACGATTCGGATATTTTTAAAATAGCTAAAACATTATTTGGCAATGATATTTCCGAAGAATCGACTGATATATCTAAAATTAGATTATTTATAGAAATTGGCAGTTTCTTATCTGACAAACATTATTACCTCTTGCTATCCAAAGCTTTAAAAAAACAATTTACAAACATAGATTATGTGTTATACAATGATTCAAATAATAATAAATTTGATTTTGTTGTAGGCAATCCTCCATATGTAGAATATGGGAAATATTCACATAAAGAAGAATTGTTAAATAACTTTGGAAATATATATGCTGATGTAATTCAGAATGGAATCAAGTCACTTAAAAATGGTGGGGTTTTAGGCTTTGTTGTTCCATTGTCATATATAGCAACCTCAAGAATGAATAATATTAGAAGTTATGTACGAGAAACAACAAATAGGCAATTTATATTAAATTTTGCAGATAGGCCAGACTGCTTATTTCAAGGAGTTCATCAAAAATTAAATATTATTGTTTTGAGAAAAGGTAAACAAGAACATGCACTATTTACATCAAATTATAAGCATTGGTATAAAGAAGAAAGAGTAAATTTGTTAAATGGCTGTGAAATAAAAGAAAACCACCATATTGATAATCTATTTATCCCTAAAATTGGAAATGTTATTGAAGAAAATATATATAGAAAAGTTTTTACATCGACACAAAAAAATATTTTTGATTTACAAACTTCCACAGGTAAACCAATATTTTTAAATATGAGAGCATGTTTTTGGATTAAATCTTTTTCATTTAATCCAGGTTCAAATGAGTATAAGAGATTATTTTTTGGTGAAGATATTGCAGATTTTATTAATTGCGTACTAAATTCCAGTTTATTTTGGTTATATTGGACTATTGTTTCTGATTGTTGGCACATTACTTCTAAAGAATTAAAAGGATTCTTAATACCTAATATAGATTCTAAGACAAATGATAAGTGCAAAATTTTAATAAGTAATCTTGAAGATAAACTGGAAAAAACAAAGAAATTTATTGGAACAAAACAAGTCGATTATGAATACAAGCATAAGGAATGCAAAAAAGAAATAGATAGTATTGACAATCTATTGTCCAAAGTTTATCAACTAACCGATAAAGAACTAGAATATATAAAAAAATTTGCACTAAAATACCGCACGGGAGGAAATTCTAATGACTAAGGTTATTGATTTATTTGCAGGATGCGGAGGATTATCTTGTGGCTTTGAAAAAGCTGGTTTTAAAATTGTAGCAGCAGTTGAATTTGACAAAATGATTGCAAATTCTTATAAACATAATCATAAAAATACAAAAGTTTATGCAGAAGATGTTAAAATAGTTGATCAAAATAAATATTTTAGTTATAGAGATGCGGATGTTATTATTGGAGGTCCGCCTTGCCAAGGATTTTCTATGGCTGGGGCTAGGATAAGGAAAAACGGTTTCATAGAAGATCCTAGAAATTATTTATTCAAACACTATTTTAATATTGTTAAGGTTGTAAAACCTAAATTGTTCATTATCGAAAATGTGAAAGGCATCTTAACGCTAAAAAATGGCGAAATTTTTAAAGAAATTATAAATATCTTTACAAACCCTGAAAACTTTAATGGGGAACCATATAAAATACAATATAAATTATTAAAAGCTAAAGAAATAGGCATACCTCAAGCAAGAGAAAGAGTAATAATTGTAGGTTCATTATTTGACTTTGATTTAGACAAAGCACTTTTAAAAGCTAAAAACGAAATTTTAAAAAACAATAATACCTTTTTTGATAGTGTATCTGTTTGGGATGCTATTTCTGACTTGCCAGAGCCTACTGAATCTGGAATAATAAGTAATTTAGAGAGTAAAACACAATACCAAAAGTCACTTTCAAATAATGGAAATACATATAATCATACTCCACATCATCATACTCAAAAGGCGATCGAAAGGATGTCAAGAATTAAAATAGATGAAAATTATACCTCACTCAATGAAGATATAAAATCTATTCATAGCGGCTCTTATGGCAGGCTCAATCCTAATGGTATAGCCCCAACAATAACAACAAGATTTGATACACCTTCTGGCGGAAAATTTATCCATCCTTATCAAAACAGAACAATTTCTCCACGAGAAGCTGCTAGATTACAAAGTTTTCCAGATAGTTTTGAGTTTGTAGGAAATCAATCAAGTATATGTAAACAAATCGGGAATGCAGTACCGCCGAAATTAGCATATTATTTGGCTATTATGATAAGAGAGGTTTTAAATGAGAACAAGTAAAGAGAAATTGGAAAGTTTAACGCCAGGTTCCGTTTGGATTATAACAAAACAAGATATAGATTTTGATGAGAGTTTTAAAGCAACCAAGTTATTTGCCGAAATTGCTGATAAGGATAATACTAATATAGAAAACTATTTTACGCAAAATCATACACGTTATGGTATTACATCGCATAGACATCGTATGCTTGTTATTGCGCAACTATATGGTTTAATTACCAAAACCCCATTTTATGTTAGAGGTGGGAACTATTCTAAAGAAGCTCCAACAGAAGTTTATGACATATATAAAAATGTCACTATTGCATCTAAAGAGTATAATGTCTTTAAAACTGAACAACTGCTTAAAATTAAAATACATGCTATTATTGACACCTCTAACAATAAAGATTACAATATACTTCCAATTGTATTTATTTATAAAGTTTTAAAAATTTTAAAAGAAAAGTATGGGATTAATGAAATAACTGAAGAACAACTTTATACATATGTTATGACCTGTAAATCATATGAAGAGTTAGAAGAGGCTGTCGAATTTATTAAAAACAATGAGCCTACGTCACGGTTTGTAGAAACTTATAAAAGTAGAAGCAGAGTCTTAACATTTATTCGAAACAATATAAATCTTTTCAATATTTCTAATGGCAAAATTTCAATTAATCCAAAATTTGACAACTACTTTAATACATATTTCATTCAAAGATATGATTTTATTGATTTACATGAACAATTATTAAGAGATGTAGATTATTCTTATTTTTTATATAATAATCAAAATTTTAATATAAATTTAATCGATGAACCTGTTGAACAATCGCAAGAAGAGCAAGCACAAAAAATCATTGTTTCTTCCTATATAGATGACGAGGAAAACGAGTCGGAATATATTGAAAAGGTTGATAGCATTAATGAAAAAAATATTAATGAAGATGTTTGTAAAGATGCTTATAAAACTGAGCCAGTAGCAGTCGTAAATTTTGATAGAAAAAGAAGATTTAGAACGAATCCATTATTAGGGAAAATTGCCATTAAGAAATCTTATTATCAATGCGAAAAAGACTTTAAGCATGAGACTTTTATTTCACAAAAAACCAATAAATCATATATGGAAGCGCATCATTTAATTCCTGTATGTTTTCAAAAAGAAATATGGGAAAAATATCATGTTAACATAGACTGCGTTGAAAATATTGTTTCCTTATGTCCTACTTGCCATAAAGCAATCCACTATGGCAATGAGGAAACAAAAATTAAAATGCTCGATACTTTATATAAAATTTGCGCACCTAAATATCATGCAATTGGTTTAAACATAAGCTTGGATGAAATAAAAAAATTATACAAGATTAAAAGTAAATGATTGATTCTTAACATAAAAATAGCCAAGAGTTTTCACTCCTGGCATATTTTTAATTATTAAGTTTATTGCTTTCTATTCCTATACGCAAGCCAACTTTAAATCCATATATAAAAAAGTCTTTTTCGCATATTGCACCTGAATCAGAGTTTAAGTTTAAAAGTTCTTCTAATAGGTTGTCTTGTTCTTCGTTTAAAGTTGCTTTAAGTTTATGATAAACTTCTAATTCTTTTTCGCAAGCTTTTTTATATTTTTTACTTTTTTTCATATCTGCTGCACTTATATTTCCATAAAATAATTCATCTAACATTTTCATTGTTTTTCCTCCTTGTTTGGTATATAAATTTTGTCTGCAACTTTAACTGCTTTGTATGTAGTGCCATTTATGTTTTGTTCTACATATTCTGGTTTGCCATCGGCAGTTGCTCGTAAGATTAAGTTTTCATTGTCTATTTCTGGTTTTTCTATGTTTATATCAATTATTTGTTCTTCTTTGGATACTTCCACAATTTGAATTCCTTTGTTTACAAGATAGGAACTAAATTGCCATAATTTTTCAAATTTTCCGTTTGAGTCTATAATAAAACTAAAATCATCTTGTGGATAATATGCTGTTATTCTGTAATACATTTTCTTATTCTCCTTATATTGCTATTTGCCTTAACTTTCTATTGGCGTAAGGTAGCCATTTTTTATTTACAAAGTTTAATATCTGATCACTTGGTTTTGTATCGTGTTCACCATAGCATTGCAAGATTTTGTGAGTTTTAATTGAATATTCAAGTGTTACAAGCGGAGTGTTTGGGGATAATCTATTGCGTATGAAAAATATCAAACTTTCTTCTCGTGCAAACTTTTGGTCGTAATTCATTCTGCCTACGCAGTGATGCAGTTGTTCACCTTCATAGACTAATTGTTGTGGACTTTTTGCAATTATGCAAACATAATCTTCTTTAACAATAAGCCTTTCAAGAGATAGATATTTGTTAGCTACATTTGCAAATTTTTGATAGAGTTCTTTTCGTTGTTTTGCATCTTCTTCTGCTTTCTTTGTGTGATATTGGTCTATTCGTATATCGTGCCATTTCTTAAAATCGTGTGGATAGCGATTTTTATCTTCTGTCATATCAAGTCCTAAATACTCACAAGCATTTCTATAATCTTCATAAGAGTAGCCGTCAATTTTTTGTTTTATAAGATACTTCAAAAATTTATCTGTTTCATTATGTTTTAAAAACGCTTTCAAGTTTTTGAAATTATCTTTTTGCACAAATTGTTTCTTAAATTTCTCAAAATTATAAACTTCTTCAATATCTTTGTTTTGCTTATACGCATTGATTATTGAAGAAATATAATATCCAGAACTTGCTTTATATTTGTTTTTGTATAGCCATTTGCAAAAGTTTTTATCTTTTTCGCAAAGTCTTAAAATTTGAATGCTTGTTGCAAGATTGCTCATTCCTGCTTTAACAAGCAATTCGCATTTAGGATACTTTTCATAGAATTTCAAATAGTTTAAAATATCTGTGTATTTATATAAGTCCACTGCTGAATACTTATATTTTTCAAGTTTTGAAATATATTCTTTGTTGATAATCGGTGCGTTTATTCTAAAATATTTTGCATCGTTATAACCCCAATCGTAGTCAGTCCAATGTGGATATTTTGATATGCCTTCACGATACCAGCCAACTTTATAAAAGCCCATTGTAAATCCAATATCTTTCAAGTAAACTTTATCAGTATTTATTCCGTGAACGACAACTTGCTTGCAATACCATTTCTTGCGATAGTTTCTAACTGCAACAATGACTTCGCACAATTCGTGTCTATATTCTGTGAAATACTTATAAAATCTTGTGTTTCCATTCTGTTCAGGACAGTCTTTAAGGTCATATTTTCTAATCTTATCAAGCATATATTTTGGTATTTTTCTTATGTTTTTTATCTTAATCATTTTTAACTCCTTTATTGTAATTTAACTTTTCCGTCAAGTAGGGCAGAGATAGTTTTAAGTAGGAATTTATCAAAGGTTTGATTGTGTATATCTACACTAATCGTTTCATTTTTTTCTTGTTTTTGTTCTTCTTTTTGAATAAACTCTACATTATTGTTTTCTATAACGATGCAGTTATATTTGTCTTTAACTTTTGTTATATATTCTTCTTTTACATGGTAAGGGAAGCCTGCTAAATCAACTTTAATTGAACCAAAATCTCTTTTAGTAAGTAGCAAATCCATTTCTTTTGAGATGATATTTGCAGTTTCGCTAAATGCCTCATAGAAATCACCAAGTTTGATAAAAACAAGAGAGTCTGGATAACTCTCTTGCGTATCAACATATTTCAAATACCAATCAGGAAGTTCTTGTTTTACTTCTTCAACAATTTCTTCTTTTTCTTCGGTTTTGTCCTCATTTTCCTGTGTATTTGTGGATAAGTCTATCATGTCGAAGAAAGACTGCTGATTGTTTTCCTTTTTAGGTTTTTGAGGTTCAATTTGTTTAGGTGGAGTGGTTGGTGCTTTCTTATATTCGCTACCATCTTCGTTGTATAAAATTCCTTCAATCGTGTCTTCTTCAAAGTAGTGCATTGCCCAAACAAAGACTGTTTTGTCTTCTATGCAAGCACAATTTGCACCTTTTTCAGCAAGTTTTCTTGCTTCTTCATAGGCATACTTCATAAAAGTATCAAGTGTTTTCTTGTTGATTAGTGTCTTATTGTCTTTTTGAATTCTAACACCGTTATTGATTTTATCTGCAAGAGTTTCACTCGCATTTTCTTCTAAATATGCTTTAAGTATTTCTTGCTCTTTATTTTTAGTTTCAATGTTTAGTTTAATCATAATTCCTCCTAAAAAGGCAATTCTTTTAATAATTCACAAATTTTATATTCAAGTTTATCTAGTGTTGTGTAGTGATTAAAGCCACCTTTATAATCAACTTCGTTTTTAGACGTTCTAACAAGTATGTGATTATACCAATCGTTGTTAAAATATCTAACATCACTAATTGAAATATATACATATTTATTTTCAGTTCCACCTTTGATAAAGGCAGAAAAACAATAGTGATTTTTATTTACTTTAATTAAACTCCAATTATTTTCTTTGCACATTGTTCTTAAATAATTTATGTATTTTGTTTGAAAAGTTTTATAGTCGTTACCAGTATAACAACCAGTTGAAAATTCAAAATTTATATATTGTTTTCAAGTGTTTATATTTGACATTTTAATTTACCTCCATAATTTTCAAATCTATAAAAGTATGTAAATAATAGTTAGATTTACATTTGTAGTTCCACCAATATTCATTTGCTTTTTTATCTTCAATGTTGGTGTCTAGTTCAAAGTCATTAAAGTTTGGATATTCATTTTTATAGAATTCTTTTTCTTGCTCTATAAGAGTATTCAATTTTTTTAATGCGTTTTCTTTTGTTTTGAAAATGTAATTGTCTATGCCTTCACAGTCATCGGTGGAGTAGTCGAGTTGTATTAAATAAACTATATCTTTTTCCATCATGCAATCCTCCTAATTCCGCCACCAAGACTGTCAACAAGTATTGTTCCAAATTCGCTAAGATAGTCATCAGTTTTATTCCAGACATAAGCAAAGGCAGAATATTGTCCTTTTGAATATTCAATGACAAGGTCATTCCATTCTTCTTTATAGTCTGTGATAATTAAAAAGTCATAAAGTTCACCAAAGTCAGTAAATTCGTGAGTTATTGCATATACTGTGCAGTTGTATTTTTCTTCCAAATCTTTAATCTTGTTTTCTAAGTCCTCATTTTGCCAAGCCCAGTAGCCAGCAAATCGTTCAAAGAAACAAACTTCATCGTTCTTTTCAAAGCCTTTTATGTAAGGTTGAAAGATATCTAATTGCTTCATAATTTTAAGAGCAATTTCTTTTCTTTCTTCTTTTGTTGTGTTTTTAATTTCTTTTTCCATAATTTTATTCTCCTTTATTTAACAAATTTCAATAATACCATTGCTATATTCTTGGCAATAAAAATCACCCATATATTTACCATAAGCTTCAAAGTCTATAAAGTTTTCTAAAACTTCTGGTACTTGATAACACATTTCTCCATATATCATGCGACCGTAATCTTCCCAAGTATAGCCTTTGTATATGTGAATATCATCGTCCCATCGTGAGCCTTTATCTTTCACTAACTCTGCAAAATCATCAAAAGAACGCACATCCAAATATGCTTGCATAAGTTCGTATTTGTAATCATCATCTAAAACTTCTGCTTCTTTTAATAATTCAAATATTGTTTTAGGGTGAGTATAGTCGCAGTTAAGTCCATCAGTGTTGAAACCTTCTATATCTTGAATAAACAATTCTTCATCAATTCCTTTAAGGTCAAAGCTTTCTTTTGTAAGTTCTTTTTCAATCTCGCTCCAATCTTCATAATCAGATAGATTGAGCCATTTTGAACCTAATGCTCTTTCGTTGCATTCGTTGTATGAACCCCAAGAGCCAATAACCATTTGTATTTCATTCATAATTTTTTCTCCTTTTAATCTTCAATGTTTTCAAAGTCATCAACTGCAATTTTTTCATTTTGATAACCATATTCAAAATAGAGATTGTTTTCTTTATCTCTTTTTAAGTCATATTCAACGACGCTAATTTTACCTTGATTTGTTATAGCCAAAGTGATTGTCATATTATCAAAATTAATGTCAACAATATTAAATATGATTTCTGTATAACCATCAAAGTATTGAAATTCTTTTAAGTAATAATTGATTGTTTCCATTTTTAAACTCCTTTTTAATTTAAAACTCTAAACCATAGTTGATAGCAGTTTTCAATTTCAAGATTGACCAAATGACCTTTGTCATTTTCAAATTCAATTTCTTCAAATTCTGTGAAACTGCCTTTGAATTCGTTTGTAGAATTGACTAATTTATGGCAATATCTAATGCAATCTTCATAAATTTTGGATTTTGTATAAAGATTTTCATCATCAATTTCGCCAAATCCTACAAATCTGAAAGAACCTTTTTTAGTAAATTTTGTTAGACTAAACTTTACTTTTTTTCTTTCTTTTTCATTCATTTTTAACACCTCCTTATTAGATTTGTCTTTCGACAGAAACAAACACAAGCAAAATTCGGGTAGGTGCATTTTCTTTGTGATTTTTATGTATGAAGTCAACGACAAAGAAGAAAATATTGTATTGAAATTCTTTAACTGTCAATAAAAAAAGACCAGGTTAAAAACCTAGTCTTGAACAAAACCTTTTATTAAATTGTTTAAGCAATATTTCCTTCCGTTGACTTCATACGAGAATTTTGCTAACCACCACTGGCGAAAGGCAAAGATAATAAGGAGTTAAACATTTATTGCAAATAATAATTAAATTTGCTATAATATCATTATGTTTTTTGATATAAAAGATAAATTAATAACTGACGACTATATCCCCGCACTAAAAATTATTAGGGATTTTTATTTCCATTCACATCAAGCGTTTGAGGATGAAATAGAAAAATTAAGCATGCCATACAAAAATAATTTAGACAAGGTACAAGCTTACAATAATGAAGCTTTTGATATTGAAGATGATGAAAATTATCAAAAAATAATACATCTAAAGAATTTGTCATATACACACCTTTCTTCTTGTTTGCAGAGTATTGTATCATTATGGGAAAACCAATTAAACGATTTTTATTTATTAGAAAATTATAGAGATTATAATTTATTAAAAATACAATTACTGAATGATGGTTATTATGATTTGGATAGTGATAAAAAAATTAAGGAAATAAGGTATATTGATAATTATCTTAAACACGGAGAATTTGGAGAAGCTGCGACTCAACTAAAAAACATGAATTCAAAATATTTTAAAAACAATAATATGTTTGGTGAGATGAGAGGAATATATTTAAGGAATAAACAACTCGATATAACAATAAATGATATTAAGACATTTTCAAACACATTTATAGACTTTTGGAATGTTGTTTTGTCAAAATTAAAATAAAAAATCCCAACTAAACTAGGGTGTTCAGTTGGGTACATAGTGGCGGAGAGTGGCGGATTCGAACCGCCGAAGGCTTTCACCTTACCGCTTTTCGAGAGCGGCACAATCGACCACTCTGACAACTCTCCATACCTTGATATTATAAAGTTTTTTTTATAATTTTTCAAGTGATTAGATTACTTTTTACTAATATTTTCAAGATAATAAATAAAAAATAGCTTTTTAGAGCTATTTTTTAATTTTGTTTATTTACTTTCTTTTTGTTGGTATTGACTGCTTTTACAATGTTGTTAATAACTTTTTGTTTGTTGAGCCACCAGTCTCGGCTCCAAACTCTCATAATTGTCCAACCACGAGAGGATAGGAATTTGTTTCGATAGACATCTCGCTCTAAGATTGAAGGACTTGATTTATACGCCGAATAATCACATTCAATTCCAAGCAAATATCTATCCTCTTTCTTGTCATAAATTGCAAGTGAAAGTTTATAGTCAGTGTTGCCAAGATTAGTCTCCACAGTGTAGCCAAGTTTGACAAGTTCCGCCTTGATTTCATTTTCAAGAGGATTACCGACTGGTTCCTGTTTTGCGGTCTCTAAACTTGAGCGGAAATTATCCAAGATGTAACTTGCTTCTTTATTCTTTTTGTTAGATACTGCTCTTACGTATTGAAGATAGTTTTTGAAAATTTTAGGTCCAGCATTCTTTGTCCCCTCGACTGCAAGTTCTTCTGGTTCAATGCTTGTTACAACATAAATTTTTTCTTTAGCACGAGTAATGGCAACATTTAAACGATTTTCACCGCCTTCAACCGAAAGAGGTCCAAAATGAGATACCACTTTGCCATATTCATTTCGCGCATAACCAATGCTAAAGATTATTATATCTCTTTCATCCCCTTGCACATTTTCCAAATTTTTGATAAAAATGGAAGTGTCTTCATTGTTTTCTTTTCTGTTTTGCTCTTTTATGTAAGCATCTCGGAAAGCAGAATCTTTTTGACATTCCGCATCTATTGCATCTTCAATAGCATTTTCTTGTTCGGTGTTAAAAGTGATAATTCCGATAGAAGATTTGTTGCGTTTATTTTTGATAAGTTTTTTAAGTAAGCTAACAATAGCATTCGCTTCTTCTTGATTCTTTCTTTGAAGCCACCTACCATTAACTTTGATTCTCGTTATCGGCTTATCTCCGACATTTTTTGAAATGTTCGGAGCAATTTGAAGTTTGCCATCATAGAACGCATAGTTAGAGAAATTGATAAGTTCTTCGTTTTTGCTTCGGTAATGATAATTTAAATTTGTGCTATTAAATCTTGAAGTCGCAAGGTCGAGTAAGCTCTCAACTTCAAGTGCCGCTTGCGTGGCAAGATCAATTTCTTCGTCGCTATCATTTCCCATATACCTTTTCATAAAGGTGGCGGTAGGTCTTAATTGTTTTGAGTCACCCGCAACAACAATACTCTTTCCACGATATATTGTCGGCAAAGTGTTTTCTATAAACACCTGACTTGCCTCATCAAATAGAATAATATCAAACAAATCTTTTTTCAGTGGGAAAATTGTGGATACGCTTTCTGGTGACAAAAGCCAGCAAGGGAAAAGTTTCAAAAGGAATTCGTTATAAAGTTCCATAGTCTTTCTTATCGGCAATAGGTTTTGTTGTTTAGTAATTTGATAGAGATAGTTTTTGTTCTCTTCACTGTTATTAAAATATTCTACATATTCGTCTTTAAACTTATTTAGACAAATTTTTCTTGATATTTCCTTTTCATCTTTTTGTAGCGACAAGATACGATTTCGTATGTTTTCAAAATCGATTATTTTAGCAAGTTTGGCTTTATATAACTCTTCATATTTAAGTGTTTCATAATAAATTCGAAGAGGTAAAATCTTTTCCACAATTTCTTTATATTGCCTTGCAGTCTTTGAGTTTTCGTAGGCAAAATTGAGAATTATTCTCTCTTCTTCTGTCAAATTTAAAAGAGCATTGTTGACATCACGTATCTCAAGATAGTCATTTAAGGCATTAAGAAGAAGTTTAAGGAAAATAGAATTGCCGTTGATGATGTTATCAATGGCCATTAAATAACCTTTCCTGTCCAAAACTTTGTTTAAAAGTGAATACTCCTTTATGTAATCTTGAATTTCTTGAAGAGTTTGGTTGAAACTCTCTTTTATTTCTTCTTCTTTTTTGTTTACTTTACTTTTAACAAATGGATAAGCAGGGAAGAATATTTTTGACCAAAACAGTCCTTTATGAAGTCCTTTGTTTTCATTTTTTGATATCATTTCAACAAGAGGTTTCATGTCCTCCACATTTTCCACGTCATTTTCCAGCATGTAAACCATAAGCTGTCTTGCGTGTGGATGACGAGCGGTGTCAAACGGCACAATATTTTTTTGAGTTATTTCTCTCAAATATGTTTTCGTCTGATTTATCGTGTGAACGTCCACTTTTGGTTTTATGTGGTCAATAAGAGGATTATTTTGTTTGAGTTCAATATATCTATAATATAAATCAGCCTTATTTTTATCCTTTATGACTCTCAATGTTGATGACAATTCATCATAATTCATAGCCATTATATCTTTATTTTTCTGCATTAATTTATAAAGCACATAGTCATTGCTGTTCTTTCCAATTTTAGCCGAATTAGCATACATTTCTTGAAGTGTTAAGCCAAAAGGTGTTTTTGTGAAAAGTGTTTCAGAAATTGTGTTAAGTTCGCCAACTTCTCTTTTAATATTATCTTCGATTTCGTCGAAATTTTCGTTTCCTACATATTCGTCATGCGAGTTTAAAATAACTTGATGCATCTGAGCACATCTTTCATAAAACTCCACTTTGTTTTTTTCCGCATCCGTTATAAACATACATTTTGAATTTAGATTTCCAAGTCTATTGTAAACGACTTCTAGTGCGGCTTTCTTTTGTGACACGACTAAAACTTTTTTATTCTTGCAAAGTGCGTCAGAAATTATATTTACAATAGTTTGTGACTTTCCGGTTCCTGGAGGTCCATAAATAACTAAATTTCCACTTTCATTGAGTTTCTCTATGGCATTTTCTTGTGAATAGTCAAGGTCGTTTATAGTGTAAACACGATTATCCACCTTTCTTCTTTTAAACTTAACATTTTTAGCTTCTAAGAGTTGACGAATACTCATTGTGGTCAAATGTTTTTTCTCTAAAAGAGTGTAATCGTTATAAATGGAATTTGCCAGTGGAAAACGTCCAATTACACATGAATTTACAATTTTTAAGTTGTCAATTTCATCTGGCTCAGGAATATCATCAAATTTTATAAGTTTGGAATTTTCAAACCTTTCTGGAAGTTTAAATTTATAGCCATACGCAGAAAGATAGTCCACCACATCTTTGATAGTTTTAAGTTTGTAATCCATAAGATTATCAAATTCTAGTAGCATACCCTCAGTGTTCAGTCTGTGCTCTCGTGCATAAGCCAGCATCAAAACTTTATTGAATTGAACAAATTCATCATTTTTGGCCTCTATCGTCACTTCCTTGTCATTTTCCACATTAATAGTCACCGGGAAAAGCACAAGTGGAGCTTTTATGGAAATATCTTTGTTTATTTTACCTACAACAAAAGGATAGCCAATGAAGAGTTCATAACGACCTGTTTCTTTGGCAAATTCATCAATTTCACGTTTTAAATTTTTAAGAGCATTGACTTGAGAAGTGACAATTTTCTTTCCTTCTTCTCGTTTAATTCTCTCTTGCCTAAAAAGTTCCGCCCTTTTATCCTCTGGTGACATACCTTCTGTTGATTTAGAGAGAGCTTTAACTTTTCCTTCCAAATTGAAATTTTTGTAGAGTCTATCTTTCATATTTTTGTGGATAAGTGGATAACCAGTGCGCTTTCCTTTCCACAGAAATGTCAAAAATTCTTGGAACTCATCTTTGTTGTTTCCAATAACTTCGCCAATGTCATAAGCATATTTTTTGCTTATTTTCCTTGAATATAGACTTCTGTTTTTACCACTTATTTCAATTAATCTTTCTTTGTAGTATTTATAAATCGATTTCATCTTCTTTTCCTTTTAATATTTATTATTGTAACAAAAACGCATGAAATTTTCAATTAAATAATTAAAATAATATTAAACTTTGAAAATAATTTGGAAAAAAAATTAAAATGTAATATTATATTTTTAGAGGTAGAAAAAATGATTAAATTTGGAACGAGTGGCTTTAGAGGAATTATTGGCGATAATTTCACAAAAGAAAGTGTTCAAAAGGTTGCATACGCTCTATGCAAACTTATTAAAAAAGAAAAAATTGAAAATCCTATTGTCGATATCGGCTTTGATAATCGTTTTATGGCAGAAAACTATGCCGTATGGGTTTCAGAAGTTTTGGCGTATAACAAGATTAAAGTGAATTTTTACAAAACTCCTACTCCGACTCCAACTATTGCGTATTTATCTAAAAAACACACTTTTGGTATCGTTTTGACAGCCAGCCATAATCCATATTTCTATAACGGAATAAAAGTGTTCAAAGAAAGTGGCGAAGTGCCAGACAATTACGCCAAAAAAATAGAAGACATCGCAAACAAAGTGGAAATTGAAAAGATAAAGACACTTGCCTTTGACCTTGCTTGTCAAAACGGAATTGTGAAAATAACAGACAACGCAACCGCCTATGAAAACAGCGTTTTATCCTTTATTGATAAGGAAAATATAAGAAAGAAAAATCCAAAAGTTCTTTTCAATGCTATGCACGGAAATTCGGGTAAAATTATAAGAAACATCTGTAAAAAGTTAAATTTTACAAATTTTGAAATTATGAAAGAAAATGTGGATCCATATTTTGAACACGGACTGCCTGCTCCATACCTAAAAAATTTAAATGACCAAAAAGAAAGAGTGGCGAATTTTGGCTTTGACATCGGAATTGCTCTTGACGGCGACAGTGATAGAGTGACGATAATTGATAAGAGCGGAGAAATTTATGACTGTAACTATATTTTTTCAGTTGTATTTGACTACTTCGTAAAAGTAAAAAAATATAGCGGTGGTGCCGTTCACAACACAGTTTTCACACGACTAATTAGTATGCTAGCAAAAGATTTAGGCGAAAAAGAATTTATAACCAAAGTTGGCTTTAAAAACATAGCAGAAAAATTTAAAACCTCATCCGCTTTTATCGGAGCGGAAACGAATGGTATTGCATTAAAAAAACATGTATATTGCAAAGATGGGATTTTAGCCGGATTTTTGGTTATTGATATTATGTGTTATTACAATAAAAGCTTTAAAGAGATTTTAGATTCGATAATCGAAAAATACAACTTTCCATCTTGTGTTATTGAATTCGCTTATCCTATTACACTTGAAAAAAAGGCAGAAATCACCGAACGTGTTTTTGTTAAAAAAGAGCTTCCTTCGCTTAATAAAAAAATTGCCTCCACAAGTTATGCGGACGGCTTGAAAATTAACTTTGAAGATAATTATTGGGCAGCGGCAAGATTTAGTGGTAACGAAAATGTGATACGACTTTTCACAGAAATGAAAGACTTGAATGAGGCTAATAAAATGATGGCAAAACTAGAAAAATTTATCGGCGTGAAAGAAAGACAATAAACAGGCATTGCCTGTTTTTATTTTTAAATTTTCTTATTAAGTTTTTTATTTAAACTTGAAAGTAAATATTTTTATTTGACTTAATAATTTATTATTTCATTCAACAACAAAATAAGAACGCTTAGAGTTATAATATTTTTTTGCCTGCTCGCACTTTTTTACATAATTTTCCGTTTCGCTGAATGGTATAACTTCTAAATTTTCTCCATCAGAAGAATATTTAGAATCACTGAGCCAACTTTTAACATTGCCCGGTCCTGCATTGTATGCACAAAGTGCCAACCTTTCGTCACCAAATTCATCAATAAGAAGGGAAAGATAATAACTTCCTAAATTGATGTTGTCGGAAATATCATAAAGGTCATAGTCGCCATAATTCATTTTTTTCGCTAAATATTCAGCTGTTGTAGGAAGTAGTTGCATAAGTCCAACCGCTCCTTTAGACGAGACTGCATTAGCATCAAATCCACTTTCACTTTTAATCACACTGGCAATAAGAACAGGATCCACTTCATAACTTTCGCTGGCAATAGCGATTTCTTGTTGATATTTTAAAGGAAAAATTATGCCATAGACGCAACTTATGCCAAACATTAACAAAAAAACAAAACTTAACGAAAAAAATATTGGCAAGATATATTTCATGAAAATATTTTATGAAAAATACGCCTTATTATGCTGTTAAAAATATTTTTTAATTAAGATTTTGAATTTATTTTTAATTTATTTAATAAAAAATATATTTTTATTAGGTTTTTTTAAATTTATTATCGTTTTTTTTGTGATTTTTTATTATTTTTCTTTTTTAATTATTTTTTATATATGCTGTTTTTACTATGTAAGCAAAACGGAAAAATCGTTTTGCTTTAAATTTTTTTAACATTATTCCCGTAATAGTTATTTGTAATTTCATAAAAACCTTCAAATGAACGAAAATTATTTCTTCTTAAAATGTTTTGCACTCTAGCAAAATAATCTTCTAAAAATTTAACTGATAGACCGCAGGTTTTGCCTAAATTTGAAGGAGTATTTACTATGGCGCAAGGAATGTTGTTTGCTCGAAGTAAATTCGCAAAATTCATTACTTGCGAACGGGATTTAAAAACAGCAATATAGTATCTCATTTTTCACCTGATGAATATATAAACTGAGGAAAATGCTGAATTTAATTATGCACAAAATTTCCTCATTAATATTATATATGATAATAAAGAAGAGTGTTAATTTTTCTTTACAAAAGGAAGATTTATGATATATTTTGATAATTCGGCTTCCACCCTTTTAAAGCCAAAAAATGTTCAAAGAGCAGTTTTAACCGCTCTTACATCTTTCTCTGCAAATCCAGGGAGAAGTGGTCATATGGAGGCATTAAAGACTGCTATGGAAGTGGAAAAAGTTCGTGAAAATTTAAAAAAATGCGCCAATGCTGATGAAGTTATCTTCACTGGTGGATGCACGCATGCACTAAATCTTGCCATATTAGGCTTTTGTGAAGATGGTCATGTTATTTGCACTGAAAATGAACATAACTCCGTTTTAAGACCTCTTCAACATTTAAAAGATGAAAATAAAATCACTTTTTCTGTCGCTAAGCAAAGCTCAAAAAAGGGAATTGTCTGGGAAGATATCGAAAAGCATCTTACAAAAGAGACAAAACTTGTTATCGTAAACCACATCTCTAATGTCAATGGCGATGTGGCAGACATAGAAAATATTGGCACAAAACTTAAAGAAAAAGGTATAACCTTTCTTGTTGATGGTGCTCAAAGTGGCGGACACTTTCGCTATGATATGAAAAAAATGGGAATTGATATGCTTGTTTTTTCGCCACATAAAGGTTTCTATTCTCCTCAAGGAGTTGGAGTCCTCCTGAAAAGTGAAAAAATTCGCTTAAATCCCATTTTATTTGGTGGCACAGGCACAAATTCACTTGAACTACATCAGCCGGATATTTCTCCAGAACGCTATGAAAGCGGAACGATTTGCACCCCAGCAATTTTAGGTTTCGGCGCTGGACTAGAGTTTGTTGAAGAAAATTTTAATGAAATAAAAGAAAAACTTGAAGATTTAACAACTTATCTTCATTATGAATTTTCCAAGCTCCCAATAGAAATTTACACTTCCACTGAAAATGCCAATGGCGTGTTTGCTTTTAATATTCCTGACGTTAATTCCGCTGAGGTCGCCACATATTTAAACGATAGATATGAAATATGTGTTCGTGGTGGCTATCATTGTGCACCTTTTAAACATGAAGCTTTGGGAACGGTTTCACAAGGTGCAGTTCGAGTTTCCTTTTCTGTCGCCAACACCTTTCAAGAAGTAGAAAAATTAATTTATGCCGTAAAACACTTTTTAAAAGTTTATAAACGATAATTTTCACAATGTTTATTGATGAAAAAAAGTTTACAACTTTAAGTTATAAACTTTTTGGTTCTATTATTCTTTTAATCGCCTTCTCATATTCCTTTTGACTTGGACTTTTTCTTTTTCTGCCACGAGTCTCTTTTTTGACATCGTTTACAATATAGTCTGTATCTATTATCTCTCTGTCTACCAAAGTGTAGTCGCTTTGCTCTTTTCCAGACAAACGGACAGTTATAAAATTTTCAGGGTTTACACTTTGATTCTTGACAGTGCAATTCTCCAAGAAACTTTTGCCGTCAATTGTGACCTGCCCACTTACAAAGCAGTCACCAAGTTGTGCCGAATTTCCTACTTTGACATTTCCTATTAAAGTGCTATTGACAACTCTGGCATCATCGACAATTTCCATATAATTTTTTCTATTATTTCTAAGCTTTGAATAACTTACAATAGCATTGTCGTTGATATAGATGTTTCCAAAAACTTCACTATATGATATAAAAGCATCCTCTGCAATTCTAGGATATTCCTCTGTTAATGCCACCACACTGCCTTCATCAACCCAACAAGTTCCATTTTGTGATAGAGCATCTTTGGAAATTCTTCCACCTATTTCACCTTCTTTTATCACGATGCCTGTTTGTTTATTTGTAAAAGTGGAAAGGGCTTGTATTTTGTATGTTTTTATTGGTTTTCCGTCTACATATTCAATTTTTGCCCTGCCAATTAATTTATATTTCAACATTTTTACCTCTTACTTTTTATATACTAATCTTTTGCAATGTTCGCAGGTTATAACGCCGGTGTCATTTATGCGAGATATCGCTGCCATAGGAAGTTCCATTCGACAACGTCCACAGAAATTTTTTCCTTCAAGTGGAACAACAACAGGAAAAATATTGTCATTTCTTCTTTTCTTATATTCCTCCAAAAGTCGTTTGTCGACAGTGCTTTCCAAAGATTCCAGCTCTTTTTTTACTTTGTCTTTTTCTGGCTCTAAAATTTTTGTTTCTTCTTGAATTTTCTTTTTACAGTCTTCAAATTGAAGTCTTGCATTATCATACATTTTTTTTGTTTTGTTAAATTCTTGCAAAATATTATTGATTTTCTCTGCACTTTTTTGAAGCATTTTCTCAAGCGAATTTAGATTATTTAATATTTTGCTTTTTAAAGAAGAAAGCGAATCAAATTCTTCTAAAGAAAGTTTATCTAAATCTTTTTTAAGAAGAGAATCTAAACTTTTTTTGTTCTGTTGAAAAGACACTTTCAAGTCATCGATTTCTTTTAAAACATTGTTTGCTTCATTTTCAAGTTCAGTAGATTTCGCCTGAGCCTTTTTTGCAAGTAAAGCAAGTTCATTAGCCTTTTTTTTGTGTGGACTTGCTGTCAATTTTTGCTCAATAGAAAACAATTTCGCGTCCACATCTTGATATTTTAATAACTGTGTTAAATCCATAATATTCTCCTTTTAGTCCACAAAATCGGAAAGTCTTTTGCTTCGATTTGGATGTTTAAGTTTTCTTAAGGCTTTAGCCTCAATTTGACGTATTCTTTCTCTGGTTACAGAAAATTCTCTGCCGACCTCTTCCAAAGTTTTTTGTTTACCGTCCATAAGCCCATAACGCTGTCTTATAACTTCTTGCTCTCTCGGTGTCAAGGTGTCTATAACTGCCAAAAGTTGTTCTCTAAGTAAACTTTGAGACGCACTATCGAGTGGAGATTGAGCAGATTCATCTTCAATGATATCAGCCATTTTTCCGTCATCTTCTTCACCCATTGGAGTTTCCAATGAAATTGGGTCTTGAGAGGTTCTTCTAATTTCCAAAACTTTAGCAACACTTAATCCCATTTCGGAAGCAATTTCTTCCACGGTCGGTTCGCGTCCTAGTTTTTGCATAAGGACTCTGACCACTTTGACGTATTTGTTTATAGTTTCCACCATATGCACTGGAATACGAATTGTTCTGGACTGGTCTGCCATTGCTCTTGTTATAGCTTGTCTAATCCACCATGTAGCATATGTGGAAAATTTGAAACCTTTTGTGTAGTCGAACTTGTCCACTGCCTTAATTAAGCCCATATTCCCCTCTTGGATAAGGTCAAGAAAAGACATGGAGGTTTTTCCGACATATCTTTTTGCCACACTGACAACAAGACGAAGGTTGCTTTCGCAGAGCACTGATTTAGCATACTCATCGCCTTTCATTGCTCGTTCAGCATATTCTCTCTCCTCCTCAGCAGAAAGAAGAGGAACTTTCCCTATGTCTCTTAAATACATCTTGACAGGGTCGTCCACATTAGGCATCATAGCAATATCGGCAAAGCTATCTTTCAAAAGGTCTTCGTCATTGCTTTTGATAATTTTGATGTTCTTCTTTTCTAATTCTTGGATGAATTTTTCAATATTTTGAGTGTTTTCTCCCACTTTTGAGAGTGCAAAATAAATGTCATCGGCATTTATTGCGCCTTTTTTCATTGAAAGAGCAAGAAGTTTGTCATGCACTAATTTAATTTTTTCTTGTTCAATTTTCTCTTCTGACATTAAAGACCTCCAAATTTTTACTTTTTAAATCACTGGCTATTTTGCCAAGTTGTTTAGCAATTAATTTTCTTTTTTCTATATCGTCACAGTTTTTAAATTCTAAGTTTAACTCTGTTTGCATCTTTCTCAATTTTTCTTCTGCCACAAGCCACAAACAGTCATTAAAATATTTTTCCTCCATTTCTTCATTGACATTAAAATTATAATTTATCATGTTGACAAGTAACTTGTCCTCACTTGCTCCTTCTAGGTCAAAAATGGAAGAAAGAGGCAGGTTCATATCAATTATATCCAAATATTTTTGATATTCTTCCAAAAGAAGTTTATAATCAATTCTATTGTTGACAAAATTTTTATGGTGTAAAAGTGATGCTAAAATAAATTCTACCGCTTTATTCTCGCCTTTTTCAGTGTTGATCACTATATTATTCTTGTCATTCTTAATAATTTTCACTTCTTCGCCAATTTCTCGCCTTAATATTTCGATCGGAATATTGGATATATCTCTGATTTTTTCAAGATAAGGCTCAAAAAGAGCTTCACTTCCAAGTTTTTTTATTTCAGATAAAATAACTTTGACAAATTTATTTTTTTCTTCTGCTTTTTCAAGGTTATATTGTTTTAAGTGATAAGAAATGAGATATTCCATATACGGCAAAGCATTATCTATCATCTCTTGAAGTTTTTCTTTTCCTAGATTGTTCAAAACTTCATCAGGATCTTTGCCACCACTCAATATGACAACTGAAAGGTTAACGCCTTCATTCCTAAACATTTCAATAGCACGAATAGTCGCTTTTTCGCCTGCTTCATCATTATCAAAACATAGCACAATATTTTCGGAATACCTTTTAAGTTCGCTCACGTGGTCTTTGGTTAACGCCGTTCCCATGCAAGCCACCGTCTGTTTGAATCCACCTTTATGCATGGCAATAACATCCATTTGTCCTTCGACAAGTATGATATTTTTAAGCCCCTGCTGTTGTTTTAGTTTCTTTAATAAGTTAATACCAAAAACAATTTTTCCTTTTTGAAAGACAATGGTTTCTGCGGTATTTTTATATTTCGCAAAATCGGTTTTCTCTAAAGCTCTAGCACTAAAACCTATGCACTCGTTAAACGAATTAAAAATCGGAAAAACCAGTCGTCCTGCCAAAACATCAAAAACTCGATTATTCTTTTTGGCACAAATTCCAGCTGAAATTAATTCATCATCGGAAAAGCCTTTTTTGTGTAAATATTCCACAATGTCTGTCCAGTCTTTTGAAAAGCCAATTTTAAAATCTTCAAGTTCGTGACGAGTAAATTTTCGTAGCTTTATGTATTCCTGAGCCTTTATTGCGTCTTTTGAATACAAGTTCTCCACATAGTGTTTGTAAGTATAATCTAACGCTAGTAATACTCGCTCTTTAAGCTTTTTTCTCTGTCCTATTTCTTCTGTGGATTTAAGTTCTGGAAGAGGCATTCCAACACGCTCTGCCAAAAACTTAACGGCATCGTAAAAGTCAAGATTTTCCATTTTTTCAACAAATTTAATAACATCTCCGCTTTCCTTGCATCCAAAGCAATAATAGATACCGTCTTCTGCATTTATAGAAAATGAAGGCGTCTTTTCACTATGAAATGGACAGCATGCCCAAAACCTTCGTCCTTTTTGCTCAATACGAAGGTAGTTGGAAGCAATGCTGACTAAATCATTTTTTCTTTTAAGTTCTTGTAACCATTCAACAGAAAAGCCTTTGCTCTGCAAATTATTCCCCCAAAAAGCCAATTTAACCTTATTATACCATAAAACTTGCCAAATTCCTTTTTTTAAAACAAAAAATGTCCAAATTTAAGGACATTTTTTATATTTTATACATCGAAAAAGGTTATTTTTGTATAAATAAAATTAAATTTTTAAAAATCTCTTCCTTCATCTTGATTTTCACGGTTTTCTACTTGCAATTCTTTAGGCAAAGAAACAATATTTTCTTTCTTTATTCCTTTAAAGAATTCTTTAAAAATTTCTTTTATACAAGTAGAACTCAAAGGCAAATTTTCTTTTCTTAAAACATCAGCTACTTCTGAAGGTATAATTTTTAAACTTTCGTTTGAAAGATTATTTATTAAATAGATGTCATTAAAATGCATAGCATTTACCACGTATTCCACTGCTTCCTCAACTCTATCATCTCTTTTTTCAAAGCGTTTAGGTTTTTCATTGTTGGTATTAAGTCTTAAATCTGGAAAAATAAACTTTAAACGAGTGTTGATAGAATACAAAAATTCTTGTGTTTCATCATTTGCAATTTGTGATTTAAACTCTTTCATTATACTGCTTAATGACCTTTTTTCTTCTCCACTTTTAATGGCATTTTTAGCTTTTATCATATATTCTTTTCTTTCATCGCTAATTCTTTTTTGAATCTTATAAATTAAATCTCTAACCAAATATGGTTCAGTTTCCATTATTTTAAAATAATTCACAGGATGCAATGCGCCATCAACTTCAGCAGGTAAAAGAGCTTTTTGGATTTTCTTTAAATCGTTGTAAAATTGTTCAAGAATTTCTTTATTTTCAGGTTTGAACGGATCTTTTAAGGCTTTTCTAACTCTAACATCATATTCTCCATGAGAGTTTGCATAGGTTGAATTTGCTTTAAATTCTTTAATCGTATAGCCATCGTCCAAAAAAGCCACCTTTTCCATATAAGCTTTTATGATTTTTAAATTTTTGGTTTCTTCAGTCATGTAGCTTTCTAATACTTCTTTAAAAAACTTTACTTTGCCAAATTCGTAATCTAAATTTCTGTTTGCATTTACATATCTATTAAAAGTTTTTGCTTTGTAAAAATCTATTGCCACATTTTCAATAAAATTTACATACATTTCTATCAAATCTTCTTGGCTTATACCGGCATTACTCTCTATTTTGTTTTCATTTTTAAACACAAGCCTATTGATGTTGGAATCTATAGTATATTTTTTTACATTAGTTAAATAACTTTCAAAAGACTGCATGATTAAATTTTTGTTTGTTTTTGAAAAATCATAATAAAAACAAGGCAAATTTCCTGAAATACGTTTTTCAATGAGAGCATAAATTCCTTCTAACAATTCTTGACGAGTAGCCTTAGGACTAATCATTATATCCTTATCCTCTTCCGTATATAGAAAATCATTTAAAAATTTTACAACCAATGGAGAATATTGACTGCTTTTAATTTTAGCGTCTTCTAGACTTACAAAATCAATAACCTCATCCTCGCGGTCAAGATTTGAATATAGTTTGTAAATACTCAAAGCAAAATCTTGAATTTTTACCTCTTTTTGAGACAAATATTTCAAAAGTTCTTTGAAATTTTCCGTTTGATTATTTTCAGACATATCTAATATCTTAGCTTTCTTTAAGTGATTTTTGTGAAAAAAATCATGAAAATATAATTCTGTATCATCCATTTTATCATAATCTAACATATTAACCTCACATGTTTATTTTATCATTAATATGAGGTGATGTCAATACAAAAATAAAAAAATCTACCATTAAAGGTAGAATTTTTAACAAACAGCTTTGAAAATTTGCTTATTACAACTTGATTAGTAAACTTCTTGCTCGTCAACTTTATTTTTCTTCTCTTCAACTTCCACAACAAGAGCTTCGGTTGTAAGCAGTGTGGCAGAAACTGATGCCGCGTTCACAAGTGCTGAACGCGTAACTTTTGTTGGGTCCAAAATACCTTTCTTGGTAAGGTCGCCATATTCGTTTTTAAGAGCATCGAACCCATAGGCCGATTTGTCGAGATTTTCATAGATTTTGTTAACAACAACTCCGCCATCGATACCAGCATTCACAGCAATTTGACGGATAGGTTCTTCCACTGCTCTAAGCACAATTTGAGCACCTGTTTTTTCATCTCCAGTTAGACTGTCAACAACTTCTTTTATAGCTTTCGTGGTTTTAAGAAGAGCTACTCCGCCTCCTGGCACAACGCCTTCTTCTGAAGCTGCTTTTGTGGCAGAGAGAGCATCTTCAATTCTGAGTTTTTTCTCTTTCATCTCCACTTCTGTCGCAGCACCTACTTTGATAACCGCAACACCGCCAGAAAGTTTTGCAAGACGTTCTTGAAGTTTTTCCTTGTCATATTCACTTGAAGTTTCTGAAATTTGCTCTTTAATTGATTTAACACGAGCCTTAATCTCTTCTTGTTTTCCAGCACCTTCCACAATAGTGGTTTTATCCTTATCCACTCTCACCATTTTGGCTCTACCAAGGTCATCGAGAGAGATAGTTTTCATATCAATTCCAAGCTCTTCGCTTATAAATTGCCCGCCGGTTAAGATGGCTATATCTTGAAGCATTGCCTTTCTCTTGTCGCCAAAACTTGGAGCTTTAACGGCTACAACATTTAAAGAGCCACGAAGTTTGTTTAAAACAAGCGCAGTGAGTGCTTCGCCTTCAACGTCGTCAGCAATGATAAGCATCTTTCCGCCGACTTTGACAAGTTGTTCCAAAACTGGCAAAATTTCAGCCATTGTGGAAATCTTTTTATCAGTGATAAGAAGAAAAGCATTGTCAAGCTCTGCGATCATCTTTTCCGTGTTTGTAGACATATATGGCGAAAGATAACCGCGGTCAAACTGCATGCCTTCCACGAGAGAAAGTTCGGTCTCTAAAGTTTGACTCTCCTCAACTGTTATGACACCGTCAGCACCGACTTTATCCATGGCATTTGCAATAAGTTTTCCAACCTCTTCATCTCCAGCAGAGATAGAAGCAACCTGTTCTATATCTTTTGAACTTGAAATTGGCTTGCTGATTTTTTTAAGTTCTTCAACTGCAACATCCACTGCCTTAAAAATACCCTTTTTAAGAATAACTGGATTTGCACCTGCCGTAAAGTTTTTAAGTCCTTCACGTATTATTGCCTGTGCAAGCACGCAGGCAGTGGTTGTTCCGTCACCTGCAACATCGTTGGTTTTAACTGACACTTCTTTGATGAGTTCTGCTCCCAAATTTTCAAATGGGTCATTAAGTTCAATTTCTTTGGCAATAGTAACACCGTCATTTGTAATCAAAGGAGTGGCAAATTTTTTGCCAAGCACCACATTTCTGCCTTTTGGTCCGAGTGTTATTTTCACTGTGTTTGCAAGAGTGTTAACTCCTTTCTCTAAAGCCTTTCTAGCTTGTTCGCCTTCTAATATTTTTTTAGCCATAATCTCCTCCTTAGTCCTCTAAAATAGCCAAAATATCGTTTTGTTTAATAACGATATATTTCTTTCCGTCATAAGAAAATTCGGTTCCGCTGTATTTTGAATACAAAACTTCATCCCCTTCTTTGACCTCCATTTTAACTTCTTTTCCGTCCACTATTCCGCCTTTCCCGACAGCTATAACTGTGGCGATTTGAGATTTTTCTTGCGAAGCGGTTGGCAAGATAATTCCACTTTTTGTTTCTTTATCCACTTCTTTTGGAAGTAAGACTACTCTATCAAAAATAGGTTTAATTTTCATATTTTCACCCCTTTTAAGATAAATCTAATTTTTATTTTGGACTTCTGAGTCCTATATAAGTATAAAATTTTGCAAAAAAAAAGTAAAGTGAATGTGCCAAGAATTTATAAGATAAAAAAATATTTTGTCGAAATAATTTGAAATACATAACATTCTGTGTTAATATATATGTGATATGTTTAGATGGGGTGTTAACGAAGGAAAAGTTTTACCAATATCACTTTTTATAACAATTTTAATAACTGTTATAATAGTTTTTTTATTAAGAAAAAAATCAGAAAACATAAGAAGAATTCCTTTAATTATAATAACTACAATAATGCTTCTTTTAGAAGTTGTTAAGCAAGTGTATTTTCTTTGCACCGGCTACGACCTTTGGGCTTTGCCACTTCATTTTTGTAGTTTATCTCTCTATTTTTTCTCTTTTGCAAGTTATGGAAAGGGAAGATTAAGGCGTCTTGGAGACGTCTTTGCTCTTTCTGGAACTATCGTAGTTTTAATCGCCTTTCTAATTTCTCCACAAAATATAATTGGGCATGCATGTGATAATGTGTTTGCTACTTTTTTAACTTTTCACACTTTTGCTTATCATCATCTTATGTTCTTATATTTCTTTATTTTGGCAGGCTCTCATCTAATTGTTCCGCAGTTTAGTGATATAAAATATTTAATCATAGTTGTTTTGGCCTATAGTATTGTAGCAATTATAGCCGGTTATTCTCTTAATATTAATTTCTGCTCAGTTTTATATAATAACTATTCTTTTCTAGAAGCAATAAGACAAGCATGCGGTCCGCAATTTTATCTTGTATGTCTAGTCATTTTTGGTTCTTTAGCATTAACTATCACTTATTTGCCACATATTTTAATTACAAAAATAAAAAAGAAAAAGTAGTTATTTTTTCTTTTCCTCTGTTTTTATTTTTAGATAAGTTGAATAATCTTTAAAAATTTTGGGAAAATGTTTAAGTGACAAATTTAATGCAGTATTTACCCTTTTCACATATTCCACAAATTGCTTATCATACCAACCCATATGAATTTCTTTTAAAGAAGATTTAATGCCATCAATCTTGAATGTAAAATAACAAGACAAGCATAAAAACTTATCTTGTCTCGAAAATTGCTCAGAAGTTAAAAAAGATAAATATGTATGATTTTTAATATCAATTTCTTTAAAATTTAATTTATCGTTTCTTTCTTTAAAATTAAAACTTCCAAACTTTTCCATAAAACTATTTAAGTCATAATTTAATGAATATATATATTTTAAAATAGAATTTTTGATAATATATGAGTATTGAGCCGTAGAGATATTTGTTCTCTCTTGAAAGTAATAAGAAAACTTTGTTTCGCTTAAAAAATCTAGAACAGCAGAGAGTTCATTGTATAGTTTAAAAATCTTTTTTACATTCAAACTTGCTTTATCCAAAACTTCAATATCACTAACACAAATTTCATCAAAGTCTGATTTTAACATAAAAACTCCGCCATTATCACTTTATGCATGGCGAAGTTTTTCTGCTTTTAACAAAAATGTGTATCATATAATTAAAATTTCGACAGAAATATTTTTATCAACAACTTTTAGAAATCTTTCTTCTGCTTCGTCTTTTCCAAGAGTTCCGCTTATACAACCATAGTGAGTTGGAATGGCAAGACGAGGTTTTATGATATTAACTAATTCTCCTGCCTCTTCTGGATTCATCGTGTATGTTCCTCCAATAGGCAATAACAATACATCAGTCTTTATCTTTTTCAATTCCTCTGTCGCATCTGTGTCACCGCAAACGGTATATCTTGCTCCAAGGTAAAGAATAGTGTATCCAACATAGCCCAATTCTTTAAAATGATGGTGACCATAATTATATGCTGGAAATGTTTCAAATTGAATTCCTTTTATTTCTCCTTTTTCATTTGGCTTCACAACCACAATTTTATTTTTAAACTCTTTTTCCAAAATTTCCACACTATCTTTTGTGCAAACAATGACTGTGTCATCTTTTATAATTTTTTCAATAGAAGCAATTTCTAAGTGGTCAAAATGTGAATGTGTAATAAAAATAATTTCTGCATTATGTTTTTCCTCTTTAATTTGAAAAGGGTCAAAATAATATTTTTCATCAATGCAAATTGAACTATGACAATTTATTTTTATTAAATCTTTCATCAAAAACTCCCCATTGACAACAAGTTCGTCATATAATTTTTTCAAATATTTTTTCTTTAAAACTTTATCTTCGCCATAATCTCGGATATCACTGAGCACCCTATCGAAAAATTTTTTCATGTTTTCATTTGCAACATTTTTATTCATATGATTTTTCCAATAATTATATGGCATATCATCTTTATATTTTTTACCATTATAGCATTTTGATGCAGCTATGATGTCGCAAGCACACTCTACAGCATATTTAAAAGGCATATCCATTTGAACTTTGTTTCCTCTGTCATACCAGTAAATAATATGATGTTTATTCCGACCTGTATGATGAAGCCATGCAAGAGAATAACCATTATGCTTTCGGCAGTTCGCAATAGGTGAGCCTACTCCAGTATAATATTTCACTCCTTCAAAAAATTCAACTGGAGAAAATTTTGAAAGGTCATGCACAAGCCCACGCCAAACAAAACCACATTTTGCACATAGTTTAAAGACCATATATCTATGTTTTGTGACCATACCTAAGTGTTTAAAAAATTTATTTTTCATATTTATGTCCCATTTTTGTGTAAAAACCATTAAAAATTTCATTACGATTTATATGATTAACAAAATTAATTTTGTGTTTATTTTTTGTCATATGATAAGATAGGTCATCAAGTATTTTTGGTGCACTAACTCTCGTTACATTAAACCAGTCAGGATTTATGACATATGCTACCGCCGAAATGTCCCAAATTACTTTGGCATTTTCTTTCTTAATTTCCTTTTTCCTGTCTTTCATGTTGGCGGTTATTTCATAAAGAAATTTTCCAACTTCACTTTTATTTTTAATAAAATGTTCAAGTTCATAAATCGTAACCGATAACACTTCTGCCACATTTTTGCAAGGTATTACAGTCAATTTAACTTTTGAATTGAAAACCGCCTTTACCGCTTCCACATCTTGCCTAAAATTATATTCATCATTTTTATCTTGTAAAAAACTATGACCGCCCAGCCACACAACTTCCACTTTTGGAATAATATCTGGTGCAAACAAAAGTGCTTTTGCAACATTAGAAATTGCTCCAATTGCAATTATTGTTGTCTTTTCATTTTTTCTTGCAATTTCCACCATTTTGAGTGAAGCGTCGTTCATATCTTTGCTGTTTTTTAAAAAATCTCCGCCTTTGTAGATAACTTTCTTATATTTTTTCAAATTCATCATTTCAAGAATTTTAATTGTGCATTCATAAGATAAATTAAAATTATCTTCCAATGATTTAAACTCACTGAAACGATTTTGAGAAAATGGTGCCAAAGTTATTGCTTCAAGTTTAATATTTTTAAGCGATTTTAAAAGATAGACGAAAGCAAATTGGTCGTCAATTTCATTTGTTATGTCAGTATCTAAAATAACATTTATTTTTTCCAATTCTCTACCTCTTTTAAAAATTCTTTTTTAAGTTCACCGTCAAAATCAGAAACAACATTGTCAATATCTATTCCTAAATTCATTTTACTTCTTCAACTTTTTCTTTCTTTTCTTCGCTTTCTTGAGAAACTATCTGCTCTTCAATAGTATCTTGAGCCTCTTCCTGTTTGTTTTGTTTTTTAAGCTCGGTTAAAATCTCCGTCAAAAGTTCCTCTTGTGTTGGTTTTGGTGGAACCGGTGCAGGCTTGTTTTTCTCGCGAAGTTCTTGAGTTGCTGCTATCACTGCTTTGCGATTTTTCATATCAACGCCCTGTTCTTTTAAAACTTTTTTCTCTGCTTTAGTTGGATATGCCTTTAATAAAAAAAAAAAAAAACCTTGAGCATTCATCATAATACGAAGCACAGTAAACAAAACAAAG
>CALVMX010000012.1 GCA_944349415.1 uncultured Clostridia bacterium | reverse complement strand
CCATAAGTTCCAAAGAGGACACAGGATAGAACTTGGCTTTTTCGTTTACGCATCCAACAGCTTTAATAATTGCCACGCCAATTCTAATACCTGTAAAGGAACCAGGTCCAATTACAACTGCAAAATGCTCAATATCGCGTATATTTATCCCAGCTTCCTCGCATACCTCATCAATTGTTTTCAAGACATTTTCTGAGTGTTTGCTTTTAGCATCAATAGTTCTTTCAATTCTTTTACCATTGTCTAAAATAAGCCCAACATTTGCTTCCATAAAAGCAGTGTTTATAGCTAAAATCATATTGCCTCCAAATAATATTACTCTTTTTAAGGTTAATTTCCTTGTTTTATAGTTATTTTTCTTGTTCTATCGTTAATTTTGTCGATCGTAATCACAAAATCAACCTCAGGAATTAAGCCTTCAACATTTTCCGCCCATTCCACAAGACAAACACCATCCAACCTAGATTTGTCAAAATATTCTTCAAAGCCGACAGCCAACGCCTCTTCCATGGAAGAGAGACGATACATATCAAAGTGGTAAATTGGAAAATTTCCATTATAGGTATTTAAGAGAGTAAATGTAGGACTTGTCACCTCATCATTGCTTCCCAAATATTTAACTAAACTTTTAACAAAAGTTGTTTTACCGCTTCCTAAATCTCCGTTTAAAAGGATAATCATAGGCGGTCTAATTATTTTAGTAAAAGTTTTTGCAAGAGCATCCGTTTGTTCTAAATTTCGACTTACCATTTGTATTCTCATATCATTTTCCTTTTAAGTTTCTTTTTCTGTCTCTGTTTTCTTTTTTAGTTTATATTTTTCATAAAAATACTTTAATAAAAGCCCCAATGTTCCAAAAAGTATTCCTACACCTAGCCCTGCTATAACATCTGTCAAAAAATGCTTTCCTAAATACATACGTGAAAGCATTACCAGCCCAACATAAACCGCAAGTGCCAGCGATATCCAAATCCTTTGACCTTTTTTCTTATAAATAGAAAATAAATAGGCTCCTAGAAAAATGGCAATTAAGGTTGCACATATAGTGTGTCCGCTTGGCATGCTAAAATCTGTTACGGCATCGCCTATATTTATTATTGTGTCACTGACATTATAAGGCCGTGGACGAGCTATCGCCTCTTTTAATATGTTTTGCGTAAGATAAGCAAATCCATATGTAAACAAAAACCAGAAAGCATACTTCTTCTTCGTAAAAAGAAAAAAGAAAACAAGTGCCACTGCTCCAACATAGCTTCCTATCATAGAAATGACTTGAAACGAGGCATCAAAAAATGACGTTCGTCCGGCTTGCAAGAATTCAATTATTTTTAATTCAAAATCCATACCCTTATTTTACCAAACTCGCCAAAAAAATACAAATATATTTAAGAAATATAAATAAAAAAACAGGGCCAGCCTGTTTATATTATCTCTTTTTCGTCATTTAAAACTTCTTTTCCTTTTTCCATCAAGGCAACCATATTGCAAGAAACTTCATAAGCTGTTCTTTCTTCCACTTCTTCATTCTCCAGTTTTTTGGTATATTGTCTAGACTGAATACGACCAGAAACCTCTATTTTTGAGCCAATAGGAAGATTAGAAACGAACCTTGCATTTCTTCCCCAGAGTATACATGGAATATAATCAGAGCGATGATTATTCGGTCTATTCACCGCCAAAAGCACATCGCATATCTCTCTATTAAACGGAGTGGTTCTAAAAACTGGTGTTTTACAAATAAAACCAGTAAGTCTCACATCATTTTTGTCTTGGAGCTCTGTTTTTTCGATTTCTTTAGCAAAAAAATGCAAAATAAGTTTGTTTTTCTCTTCAATATTTTTATTATGACTTCGATATTGTCCGACCAACTTAACTCTGTCACCTAGTTTAAAATCATTAACGTCGATTGAGCGTTCACTTATTGTGACTGGTATGGTATCTTTTGCTTTAGATAGCCTTTCAACTTCCACTTCAAAATCATAGAAGTTTTCTCCTTCTATTTGGTGGGTAATTATTGGAAGTTTGGAAATTTTACCCACAACGATAGCTACATTTGTTTGTTTTTCCTCTGAAATTTTCATATTTTATCTCCTTTAATTTGTGTGTTGTATACCATTTCTGTCTATCGTGTAATTGTCGTGATAGATAAGGTCGGAAACAGAACCTATGGTGTAGCCTTTGTTTTGAAGTGTTGTTAGAATTAACCTAAGCCCATCTAAAATGTTGTCAGAATTATTATGCATTAAAATTATTGAACCGTTTTGCACTTTATTTATCACTCTGTTGTTCATCTCTCCAGCAGACAGCCCTTTCCAGTCGAGAGTATCTACATCCCATTGAATTGTTTTAAGCCCCAGTTCTTCAGTTACATCTAAAAGGGTATTGTTGTAAGAACCAAATGGTGCTCTAAAAAGAGTTACTTCTTTGCCTGTTACGTTTTCAATTTTTTCAATAGATGTTGTAAGCTCTTCCTTGATGGAATCTTTTGAAAGATTAACCATATCAGGATGAGTGTTTGAATGAGTGCCTATTTCACAGCCGGAAGCGTCAATTTCTTTCACAATATCTTCGTATTCATCCACCCAAAAACCGACTAGGAAAAATGTCGCATTAACATTAAACTCATCAAGTATTGCTAAAATATCCTCCGTTTTATCTGCACCCCAAGCAGCGTCAAAGGAAATTGCCACACGTTTTTCAGTGGTATCCACAGAGTAAATAGGCACTTTTCTTGGTGCATAACCAAAGAAAACCTGTGCAGAAGTTGCTCCGTTAATGGAAAGCGAAAGAAGAATAAGGACTAGAAGCATAATAAATCCGATTTTAATTGTTCTTGATTTGATAACACAGAAATGCATACAAACCTCACTTTAATTATATAATTTTCCAAACTAAATCAAATGTATAAATTTTTCTAAAAAAGTTGAAAAATAAGAAACTTTGTCGAATAGTTAAAAATTCTTTGCCTTAGCTTGTCAAAAACATTATATTTTAATATTCTCCTTTTTAGAACATCGCTTAAAAAAATAACAGTCATTGACTTCATCAGTCTATAACTGTTTTATGACTTAGAATATTTTTTGAAATTAAGTTGTCGCCTAAAATTTAATTATTTAAAACCAATTTCCAATTTTGCAGTCCGCGACTGCTTTTATGACTTAGGATATTTTTTAAAATTAAATTGTCGCCTAAAATTTAATTATTTAAAACCAATTTCCAATTTTGAATGGAGAAGGGCTTTGCCCGACATCAAAATTGGAAATCACCACATTTGGAAGAGGACTAGGTGGAGAAACCGAAAGTTTAGGCATTAGGCAAGTTTATCTTGCCGTGCTGCCGTTTAAAACTTTTGGTGTCTGTCCTAATCTTCGTAATTATACGCCCCCAACACCTTTCCTTTAACTTCTTGTGTGCCAGGACTTAATCTCTGATTTGTCACTTTCATTTTTCTTGTTTCAATAAGTTTAAATTTAAGTCCAAGGTCAATTGCGGCCTTTTCTGTAGTTCCAGCATAAATAACGCTATTTTTTGCAAGATTCATATACTTAACACCCTTTCTGTATCTTGCACACATTGGAATTTCACTTAATGCCAAACGTTTAATATAGCCATTATCTGTTATTATCAAAACACTATCTGCTTTGTTTTGTCCAGCATAGACCACTTTGTCTTTATCTTCAAGGTTAACACCTTTCACACCGCCGGAAACTCTGCCTTGAACAGGGACTTCACTCTTTTCAAAATTAACCGCATAACCGTGTTTTGTGAGCATTAAAATACTACGTCCCTTTTCGTCAATTTCGCAAGAAATGATTTTATCATCGTCAGCCACTTTCATCACTTGATAATATGACTTAGAAATAACTGCATCGCTTCCACTCATGCGTTTGATAATACCTTGCGCGGTCATTAAGATAATTTCATTTGTGGTTAACGGCAAGATAGCAACAGGACTTTCCATAATATCCACATTTTTATCTAATTGTTTTAAAGTAAAGCCTTTGTCTTTCCACTTACACTCAGGAATTTGAGAGGTATTAATTTTTAAAGCGTTGCCCTTTTCTGTAATGATAAGCACAGGATCATTCGCCTTAACTCTAATCTTAGTGGTAATGACATCAAAAAGCGTCGAGCCGTCCGCCACAGTCTTGTTGGTCTTAGAATAATTTGTCATATTAACTTTCTTTACGGTTTTTCCAGCAGAAAGGATAAGGAAGTAGTCTTTTGTATCTTCCACTTCTTCCATTTTCTTTAAAACGATTTCGCCGTTATTTTTGCTATCAAAACTACGACGAGGGGTGTTAAATTTCTTCTTTATTTCCAAAATTTCAGTTTTAACAACTTCAAGTTGAAGTTTTTTAGAAGCTAATATCGCTTCATATTGTTTGATTTTTTCTTTTAAATCTTTAAGTTCGGCTTGAAGTTTACCCACTTCCAAATTAACAAGACGAGCAAGACGCATATCAAGTATGGCTTGTGCTTGTTTTTCAGAAAGAGCAAATTTTGCACGTAATCTTTGTTTTGCTTCAGTGACATTTGCCGAAGTTTTGATAATTTTAATAACAGCATCAATGTTTTTAATGGCAATAAGAAGTCCTTCCACAATGTGCGCTCTATCTTTTGCAATATCAAGGTCATATTTTGTTCTTCTTATAATGACGTCACGTTGAAATGCTGTATAATAGGAAATAATATCCATAAGCCCCATAAGTCTAGGTTTACCACCAGCAATAGCCACCATATTTATGGCATAAGATATTTGCATATTTGTGTTTTGGAACAAAATGCCAAGTATTTTCTTGGCGTTAGCGTCCTTTTTAAGACGAATAACCGCCCTCATACCGCTTCTGTCACTTTCGTCACGTATTTCACTAATATCGGCGAGTTTATCTTTATTTTTCTCTTTTAGTTCGGCAATTTTTTGAAGTAAAAGGGCTTTATTCACTTGATATGGAAGTTCTGTTATAACAAGACTTTGTTTGTCGCCATTTTGCTCAATTCCAACCTTTGCCCGAATGGTAATTTTTCCTTTTCCTGTTTCATATGCACTTTTGATGCCGTCGCCTAAAATTAATTCTCCGCCTGTTGGAAAGTCTGGTCCTTTAATGATTTTCATCATTTCTTTGAGGGTTATATTTGGATTATTAATATATGCAACCACACCGTCAATAACTTCTCCAAGATTATGAGGTGGAATATTAGTTGCCACACCAACTGCAATACCAGAAGCACCATTGACAAGAAGGTTAGGAAAGCGTCCTGGAAGCACATCAGGCTCTTTCAAAGTATCATCAAAGTTTAAACTCCACTTAACAGTATCTTTTTCTAGATCTCTAAGAAGTTCAAGTGCAAGAGGTGTCATTCTAGCCTCTGTATATCTCATAGCAGCGGCAGAATCGCCGTCTATCGAACCAAAGTTACCATGCCCATCAACTAAAGGTGCTCGAAGAACAAAATCTTGAGAAAGTCTAACCATGGCATCATAAACAGAAGAGTCTCCGTGAGGATGATATTTACCCATACAGTCACCGACAATTCTTGCCGATTTACGATATGGCTTGTCTGGAGTAAGCCCAAGTTCCATCATAGAGTATAGAATTCTTCTTTGAACAGGCTTAAGTCCATCCTCAACACGTGGCAATGCCCTATCCATAACAACATGTTCGGTGTAAGGAATCATAGAGTCATGAAGGACGTCACTAAGTTCTTTCATAATGATTCCGCTTCCGCCGTCTCCGTAAAATCCACCATTTTCGTTTATTTCTGTGCTTTTCTTTTCTTCTCTTTCTTCCATTTTTTCATCCTCTTCTAATATCTCTTCACTTTCTTCATCTTCGTCAAAACTTTCAGAATCGTCAAAATTTTTAAACTTAACTTTATTGTTAATCCTTGGCAATTTATATTCTGAAGTAATGCTTTCAGCATTTAAATTTATATCTAAATCATCGACGTCTTTTTCGCTATCATTGTCGTAATCCTCAAATTCATCACTATCATCACTATCTTCTTCTACTTCAAAATCATCAACACTTTCATTTTGATAGTCTATTTCTTCCTCTTTTTCGTCTTGTTTTTCTTCCAAGTCATCTTCAAAATTTTCTAGTGATTCATTTGAAAACTCTTCATTGTAAATTTCGTCTGCCTTAATATTGTTATCTCTTTCGTCTAAACTTAATTCCTCTTCTTGTTTTTCCTCTTTTCGCTCTTTTTTATTTACTCTGCGTTCAATTTTATTTTTGTCCAAATTTTCTTCTAGTTTCTCTTCCGTTTCTAGTTCAGTTTTATTGTCTTTTTCTTTATGTTTTTCTTTTTCAGGTTCTTTTTGAGGCTTTATTGACCATATATCTAACTGCCCATCAAGGACAACGTTATCTTCTTTTTCCTCTTCCTTTTCTTCTTCTGGCAAGAGAAGTTCATCATAACGCATCTGACCTTCGATTGGCTTATAGTAGTTTTCATCTTTCTCGTCGTCAAAAAAGTCCATAATCCCTCAAATTATATATTTTTATATTCTTTCATGAAATTGTCTTCTTTATCAAAGTTGGCATGTTCACTTATATAAATCTTTCTTTCCTCAATCGCGTCACCCATAAGCGTTGTTATAAGTTTTTCAGCCTCTGCCGCATCTTCAATGGTAACTTGAATCAAAGTTCGCTTTTCTGGATCCATAGTTGTCTCCCAAAGTTGCTCAGGATTCATTTCACCGAGACCTTTATATCTTTGAATCATGTAGCCTTTCCCCACACTTTTAACGGCGTCCGCAAGTTCCGCATCACTATAAACATATTTTTCATAATCTTTTTTATAAACCTTATAAAGAGGCGGAAGTCCGATAAAGACATGCCCGTCGGTTATTAGAGGACGCATATATCTAAAGAAAAATGTCAAAAGAATCGCCCTTATATGTGCACCATCTTGGTCAGCATCGGACAATATAATGACTTTGTTATATCGTAGACTAGACAAATCAAAATCTTCGCCAAAGCCTGTGTCAAGAGCAGAAATAATTGTTCTTATTTCCTCATTTGCAAGCACTTGGTCAACTCTTTTCTTCTCTGCGTTTAATGGCTTACCACGAAGAGGTAAAATTGCTTGAAAGGAGCGGTCTCTTCCTTGCTTTGCCGAACCTCCCGCAGAATCTCCTTCCACGATAAAAAGTTCATTTTTTTCACGATTTCTTGAAGTAGAAGCGGCGAGTTTTCCAACAAGATTAAAATTGTCAGCATTTGCTTTAGCACGAGTGAGTTCTTTAGCCTTTTTAGCAGCAAGCCTAACTTTTGCTGCTTGCTTTGCTTTGTTGATTATAATTTCTGCAATAGTGGCATTTTTCTTGTCATCTAAGATTTTAGAAAGTTCTTGAAGTGTTAAATTTTCCACTTCAGTCTTTGCTTCAAGGTTGCCTAACTTTGTCTTTGTTTGCCCTTCAAATTGAACATTATTCATTTTGACATTGATAATGACAGTTATACCCTCTCTAAAATCTTCGCCAAGAAGATTTGGCTCTTTTTCCTTTAAAAAGTTGTTGGCACGAGCATAGTTATTGAAAGCTTTAGTAAACGCATTTTTAAAACCTGTTTCGTGCATACCACCTTCAGTTGTTGGAATGTTGTTGACAAAAGAGAAAGTATTTTCCGTGTAGGAATCTGTGTAGATAAAACTTACTTCCAAAAATAGAATTTTACTTTCCGCACTAAAATAAATAGGATTTTTGAACAAACAATTTTTGTTCTCAACAAGATATAGAGCAAAATCGGAAATCCCACCTTCATAATGAAATTTTTCATCTTCGCCTGTATTTTCATCATAAAGTTCAATTTTGAGCCCCTTATTTAAAAATGCAAGTTCTCTTGCTCTTCTTGAAATTGCTTCAAAACTGAACTTCTGATCACCAAAAACTTTAGGGTCTGGCAAAAATGTAACGCTCGTTCCGGTTGTTGTGCTTGTTCCAATTTCCCTTAATGGTGCTACTGGCACACCGCTATGCATTTTACCTTTTTCGTCCTCGTATGAATGAAACTCCATAAAATACGTTTTGCCATTTTTATTAACAGTCACCTTGCACCATTTTGAAAGTGCATTTGTAACAGAAGCACCAACACCATGAAGCCCACCAGAAAATTTATAGTTCTCATTATTAAATTTACCGCCAGCGTGAAGTGTGGTATAAACAACTTCCACACCGCTTTTTTTTTTTTTTTTTTGAATATCAACAGGAATACCTCGCCCATTATCCTCGACAGTTGCACTTCCGTCTTTATTTAAAGTGATTTTAATAGTATCACCGTAGCCATTAGAAATTTCATCAATGGAGTTGTCCACGATTTCCCATAAGATATGATGAAACCCTCTTGAACTTGTGGTTCCGATATACATACCAGGACGGAGTCTGACCGCGTCTAATCCTTCCAAAACGACAATATCTTTTGATTCATATTTCTTTTCTGCCATAACAACCTCAATAAATAAAATTAAGATAAAAATCTTTATAGTCTATTATAACACAAAAATAAAAAATCAAAAAATAAATTATAAAGGTTTAGTGAAAATTTATACAATTTTTTATATTGTTTCTTTGCTAATTTTTAGTGAAAAAAATAAAAAATATACGCTAAACTCAAATCTTTTAATATTTAATAAATATTCATATTATTGCATATTTATAATATCTTTGTTTAAAGCAAATTTAAACAAATTAAACAAAAAAACATAAATAATAGTTATAAAAAGGAAGATACTAAGCTCATGAAAAAAATTATACTTACAGGTGGAGGCACTGCCGGGCATATATATCCTGCCCTTGCCGTCGCTGAAAAATTAAATCAATATGAAATCCATTATTTTGGTGGGAACGGAATGGAAAAAGATATTTTAAAAAATTTTCCAAATATCATTTTTCACGAAATTCCAACAGTTAAGCTTGAAAGAAAATTGACACTTAAAAATCTTTTAATTCCTTTTAAACTTTTAAAATCAATAAAAATTTGCAAAAAAGAAATTGAAAAATTGGAGCCAAATATAATTTTTTCAAAAGGAGGCTTTGTCGCTGTTCCCGTTGTCATTGCTGGAGCCAAACAAAAAGTTCCTATCATAAGTCACGAAAGTGATTTAAGTTTTGGTCTTGCCAATAAAATTATTTTGAGATACTGCACCTGTATGTGCACCACTTTTGAAAAAACTGCTAGTCAAAATAAAAAATGTGTTTATACTGGTCAACCAATTAGAGAAAAAGTTTTAAGTGGCAAAAAAAAGAAATTTTTTAAAAATGAGAATCCAACTTTGCTGGTCCTCGGTGGAAGTTTAGGTGCAAAATTTTTAAACGATTTGGTTTTAGACAATCTTGAAGATTTAACAAAATCCTTTAATATCATACATATCACAGGTCAAAATAATTATAAAAAAATTAATCATAAAAATTATATTAGTCTCCCTTACACAAATGAAATTGAAAATTATTATGCCTCCGCTGACATAGTTTTATCTCGTGCTGGCAGTGGAGTTATCAACGAACTTTTATCTTTAAATAAATTAATGCTTTTAATTCCTCTTTCGAAAAAATGCTCTAGAGGCGACCAAATAGAAAACGCAAAATATTTTCAAAAACTAGGTTATGCAGAAATGCTGGAAGAAGAAAATGTTTCCTACCTTTTAGTTAAGCAAAAATTAATGGAAATATTAAAAAATAAGCAAAAATACCTTAAAAATATGAAAAAAAGTGGAAAAATTAGTGCAAATTCACTGATTTTTGAATTAATAGAAAAATATGAAAGAAAAAACAATAGCTAAAATCGACAGAATTTAACCATTATTTCAACAAAATAAACAAAAATTTTATGAATTTTGCAAAAATATAAAAATTAGTGTATTTCATTAAAAATTGCAATTTTTATTATTTTTCTCAATTTTAATAGTAGAATTTTGGCGAAAATATTGAATTTTTCAAATTAAATAAAATTGTTTAATTTAAAATTTTCCTAAGGTTCGGAACACCATAGCCTTCACTGTTTGCATCAAAGCCTATGGAAAAACAACTTTGAAGAAGTCGCATTTTAACTTCTCTAGGAGTTAGTTTTGGATACTTTTCTAGCATTAAACATATAAAGCCTGCCACCATTGGTGTTGCCACACTTGTTCCAGAAAGTTTTGTATAAAATTCTTTTAACCCACACGAAGTTATATCTACGCTTGGTGCTACAACGTCTGGCTTGAAATGCCTAAATGCCGGTCCACGCGAAGAAAAATTGGCCATTTCAAAAAAGTCTTTATTGAAAGATTTATCATCAAATCTATTATCATCAAAACCACCGACAGTGATTATTTCCGGACTTATTCCTGGCGATTTAATTGTGTTTTCTTTCGGTCCACTGTTTCCTGCTGCAGCCACAACCACAACGCCATCTTGCCACAAAGCATTGGCGCCTTGCATGATAGGGTCATTTAAGCCTATCGGTTCACTTCCAAAACTCATACAAACTATTTTTATTTTTTCTTTTTTGTGATTATTAAATACCCACTCCATAGCATCCAAAATTTTATTTGCTGTCGCCTCGCCATTTTTATTCAAAGCTTTAAGAGCAAATATGTTTGATTTTGGAGCAATTCCAGAAAATTTAAATTTTGATAAATATCCATTTCCAGAGCAAACTCCACAAACAAAAGTTCCATGTCCGTTATCATCATATGCCTCTTCTTTATTTTCGATAAAATCTTTAAAAAATTTAATTCGATTATCGCCAAGCATAAAATCACAGTGCGGACTTATACCCGTGTCAATAAAAGCGATATTTATTCCCTCGCCTAACAAATTATAATCATTTACTTTTAAAATGTCTCTTGAAATATTCATCTGACAACAAGCAACAGATAGCGAAGAAATATATTCCACTTCACTTGCTTTTGATAGAGTATAAATCTCCTCTTTTGTGGCTCTACAAAAGAAAGCATGAATGAATAAATATTCATTTTTAATTTCAATTTTCATGCTATTTAGAATATGTAAAACTGAATTTTTATTATTAAAATAAACGAAACAATCAATTTTGTTGTCTTTTGCAAGGCAATATATTAATTGAAATAGTCTTTGGTCAATTTTATTGTAATTCATTTATAATCCTTACCATCTTTTGATATTCTTCTTCTGAAATAAAGTTTCTAAAACTTTGCAAGGTGTTCAATATCCCCTCATAATCAAATTCTCCACGCATTTTTTGATTCTTTATTTCCTCTTTTAACCTATTCATCAATTCGCTTTCCGACTTATCCTTCATTTCGTCGTAAAGTTTGCCTATTTCTTCTTCTGTAGTTTTTTTATTTGATTCGTTTTTATTTTCTGTTTTCTCTTTTGGGTTTTCTTTATCATTATTTAAAAATTCACTTAATTTCATAACTACCTCTATTTTCAATATATGAAGAAATTTGAAAATTTTACACAATTTAAAAAGCTTTATGCATATAAATTATATATGAACGAAAATAATCTTTCATATTATCCAGATAGTATTTTTATTAAAGATGGAAAAGTGACAACGCAGAGTTTAGAAAATAACAATAACACAGAAAACTCTAACTCCTCAAGTCAGCCTTCAAATCAGCGTTCAAACACTCCACCTATAAATCTTTTAATGTCACTACTTGGTGGAAACAATAAAAATATGACTGATTTACTTCCATTATTACTCGCTAAAAATAGCGGTAATAACAGCATGAATCAAGAACAACTGTCAGCAATGATGAAAAATTTTCAAAAGCATAATCAAACTGAAAACACGACTAAGGAATCAAAAAAATTTCAAAAAAGCATAATTGAAGAATTATAACAGACTGGGTCTGTTTTTTTCTTTAATATGTTTATGTTTTCTTAAAATTATATCTTTAGTGTTTGTAACTCAATTTGCTAAAAAATAAGTTTAGGTAAAATTAATTTAAATAAATCTCTTTATTTTACTTTTATTTTTTTTAAAATTATTGTATTATATATGTGTATCTAAACTTTATTTGGAGAAAAATATGTTATCAATAAAGAATTTATGTTTAAAATATACAAGAGAATATTATGCCCTAAAAGATATTAATCTTGACGTTGTTGTTGGAGAAACTGTGGCTCTTGTTGGCGAACAAAACAGTGGAAAAACAAGTTTACTTCGTGTTATTGCCAAACTTGAAAATTATGACACTGGCGAGATTTATATCAACAAAATTCCACTCAAAAAAGTCGATTTTAAAACTGACATAAGCCTCGGTTATGTTCCTTATTGCCCTGTTTTTTTAGAAAATAAAACAGTATATGAAAATTTTAAATACATTTTAAATAAAAAAGGCGTTAAACCTGCCGAAGCAGAAAAAATGATAAACAATGCTATTATTGAATATTCTCTTGAGAAAATTCGCGACACAAAAGTTAAAAATATACGAAAAGAAGATAAATATATTTTATCTTTAATTCGTCTTTCATTTAGACCTATTGACTTACTTCTAGTTGATAACATTTTTGATGATATAAGTGACGTTTATATTGAAGCAATACTTGCTATGATTAAAAGACTTAAACAGCCAGACACCACAGTTATAATCGCCTGCACAAGACCAGACCTTGCTGACAAAATAAGCAAGAGAAAAATCTATTTCGAAAACGGCGAAATTGTCGATTAATTTTAAATAATATAAACGAAAGTTGTGTCTATTTAATTTTCAAACTAATTCAAAAAAATAGTGGTAAAAAATTTATTTCCACTATTTTTTTAATTTCAAAGATTACAAATCTTTCAACTCGCTTTTCATTTTTCTAGAAAATTTTATTCTTCCGCCTTTTTTACATCCATCTCCAAAACATTGGAAACAACTTCTGTCGACGTGAGTATTTGACCAGTTCCTGCATCGTTTGCTACAACATTGCCAACCACAACCCTAAATGAAAGTTTGGTATCGTTCGGCGAAGTAAAAAGATATATATCATTATCTTTGTCAACATATTTTTCATAGGTCTCATATCCGGAAAGCCCATTTGCGTTTGCTATTAAAACTGTCAAATTATACCACTCATCCGCTTTTTCAAAATATAGCGTTGTTTTTTCTTCTAATTCTTTGCCAAAAGAAATAAATTGACCAGCATCACTGCATTTAATTTGCAAATCAACATATTTTTCTTCCACACGTGAGTCTTTATCTAAAACCATATTAAAAGCATAATTTGTGCTTAGACCTTGCGTTTTGTTGCAAACATGAGCACACATAACACCTTCGCCATCACAACCAGATATGGCGAATATTAAAACTAAAAAAATTGGAAATAACTTGTGAAAAACTTTTTTCATATAATTATTTTACTCAAAAACTAAAAAATTAGCAAAAAAATTAAGATTTTTAAACTTTTTTAGACATTTTTTAATAAAAAAAATAGAACCTCTTAAAATTTAAGAGGCTTTATTTTTCATAGATTTAATGATATTTGAATTAATAATTTACTTCAATAAGTCCAAACTTGCCATCGTTTCTTCTATACAAAACATTAATTTTTCCTGTTTCTGCATTAAGGAAAATGAAGAAGGTATGACCTAGTCTTTCAATAGCATCTTTAGCATCTTCCACCATTATAGGTTCAAGATCAAACACCTTTTTCTTATAAATATCTGGAAGTTTTGTTTCTGGCATTTCTTCAATAAACTCAAAAGTCAATTTTTCTGCTTTTTTCTTGGAATCACGAATTTTGCCGTGGTGACGAATAATTTGTCTTTCAAGTTTTGGAAGAGCAAGGTCGATGTTGTTATACATATTCTCACCGCTCACTTCTGAACGATAGATTAGTCCTTTGCTCAAAATTGTAACTTCCAATTTCTCAACTTTATTTTGGCTTCTACAAGCAACAGTAACCTGCATCTCGTCTCCAAAATATTTTGAAAGTTTTTCCAATTTTTCTGTTATAACTTTTTTAAATCTGTCAGCAATTTTGTAATTCTTTTCAACGAATTTGATTTTCATAATTTACTCTCCTTTGTTTAATGATTATAACAAATTTTCATAAAACTAGCAAACAATTTTATGGTCAAATTTTATTTTTTCATAGAAAAATCAATATCTCCGTCTTTAAGCGACAAAATAATTGTTCCTTTTTCATCTAATTGTCCAAGCAATAATTTTTCGGCTATTCTATCTTCAATTTCTTGTTCCATAAATCTACGAAGAGGTCTTGCTCCATACTCTAAATTTGAGCCCTTACCGACAATATATTCGACGACTTCACTAGGCACTTCCAACTTAAGTCCTCGTTGTTGCATACGTTTATTTATATTCGACAGCAAAATGTTAGCAATTTTAATCAAATCTTGTTTTTTAAGTGGTTCAAAAATACAAATAACATCAATACGATTTATAAGTTCTGGCTTAAATCGTTTTTTAAGAGCTTCCATATAAATTTCTTTTTCAGCCACTTCTTCCTGTTTTTCGCCACCGAAACCAAGTTTCTTGTGTTGTTTTATTTCGTTCGCTCCAATATTACTTGTCATTATGATAATAGTGTTTTTAAAACTTACCGTTCTACCTTTTCCGTCAGTCAATCTGCCGTCATCCAGAATTTGAAGTAGAGCATTTAAAACTTCCGGATGAGCCTTTTCAATTTCGTCAAAAAGAACGACACTGTAAGGTTTTCTTCTTACCTGTTCAGTGAGTTGTCCCCCTTCATCAAAACCGACATATCCTGGTGGCGAGCCGATGAGTTTAGATACAGTATGGCTCTCCATGTATTCACTCATATCAATTCTAATAATATTGTTTTCATTGTCGAACATAGCCTCGGCAATAGCTTTAGAAAGTTCCGTTTTACCAACACCTGTTGGTCCCATAAACAAGAAAGAACCTATTGGACGTTTACTGTCTTGAAGTCCAACTCTTGCACGACGAATAGCTTTTGAAACGGCATCCACAGCCTCATTTTGCCCCACTACACGTTTATGCAAAATTTCTTCAAGATGAACAAGTTTTTCTTTCTCACCTTCGGTAATTTTAGTGACTGGAATGCCGGTCCATTTAGATACCACCTCAGCAATTTCATTTGCACCAATTTGGTTTGAAGAACTCTTTTTCTTGACTGTTTGGTCATATTTTTTAAGTTCTTCTTCAAGTTTAACTATTTCTGACTGAAATTTTGCCGCTTTTTCATAATTTCTTTGAAGAGATGCATCGTCACGGTTGGCTGACAAAACTCTAATTTGCTCTTCCAAATCCCTTACTTTTTGAGGTTTTAAAGTAAAATTAACTTTTGCACGAGAACAAGCCTCATCAATAAGGTCTATTGCTTTATCCGGCAAACTTCTATCCATAATGTATCTATCAGATAAGGTCGCAGCGGCCTCTATTGCCTCGTCTGTGATAATAATTTTGTGAAATGCCTCATAAGTATCTCGAAGCCCTTTCAAAATTTCAATAGTTTGTTCCACACTTGGTGGATTAACCATGACAGGTTGAAATCTTCGCTCTAGAGCCTTATCTTTTTCGATAAATTTACGATATTCATCAGTTGTCGTTGCTCCAATTGTTTGAAGTTCGCCACGTGCAAGGTATGGTTTGAGCATATCGGCAGGACTTGTTTCTCCTTTCTCACTGCCCGCTTGTGCCAGTGTGTGAATTTCATCAATAAAAACAATGATGTTTCCCGCTTTGATAATTGTTTCAATGCAGTCTTTAAGCTTCTCTTCCATTTGTCCACGATATTTTGTGCCAGCCATAAGCCCGCCAATTTCAAGAGCGTAAATCACTTTGTCTTTTATTTCTTCTGGAACATCACCACTCACAATAGCTTGAGCTAGGCCTTCAACTACTGCGGTTTTACCCACACCTGCCTCACCAATAAGAACCGGGTTATTTTTCGTTTTACGGCAAAGAATTTCAATTATTCTTTGAATTTCTTCTTCTCTTCCAATAACGGGGTCAAGTTTATGCTGTTTTGCTTTTAAAGTAATATCGCTTCCCATTTCAAGCAATTTGTCTGGCAATGAACTACCTACTTGGCTTTTATTATCCTCTTTTGAAATATTGTTTGTAGAGTTGTTTACTTGCATATTTTCTAAGAGTTTACTTCGCAGAGAATCTACATCAACGTTGAAAGCGCTCATAAGAATTTTTGTAGCATAACAATTCTTATTTTGAATCATGGCAAGTAGCAAATGTTCGGTGCCGATAAAAGAATGATTAAAATCAAGTGCAATTTGTTGAGCCTGTTTAAATAAATCCTTTGTTCGTGGAGTAAGGTCCACATTACCAAACAAAGTGATACCAGTGTTTGATTGTTCAAAAAGGTCAAAAAGTTCGCTTTCTGTCACACCTTCATCACGCAATAATTTTGCAGCAATAGAATCTGAAATTGTGGTAATTCCATATAATATATGCTCAGTGCCAACAAGTTGACTACCAAAACGCAAGGCAATTTTGCTGGCATTCTTAATTACTTTTTCAATACTATCCGAAAATTGAATGTTGTTATTATAACCCATAGTTTAGCCTCCTTTTAAAACCAATTCCTTGGTTTTCCTATTTATATACTCCGCTCGAACCACCTCTTCCTTTTTTATTTCAAAAAAATTTGAAAGTTCTTTTAAATTTGCTGATGTTGCATCTTGAAAAAGCTTTTCGAACTCTCTTTCTTTAATTTTAAAAAATCCAAGAGCCCCACCAAATTTAACTAACGAAAGGAGTTTTATCATTTCCGTTTCGCTTAAAAGAGCACATTCTGACAAAACGCCATAGGCTCTATATATCTCATCCTTTAGATTTAAGTGGTCATTTGACAGAATATCCTCGCGAGCCGATAACTCCATTTCGCAAACTGAAGAAATCTCTTCTAAAACTTCTTCAATGATTTCCTCTTCACTTTTACCAAACGAGTTTTGATTAGAAATTTGGTAAAAACTACCATAAGATGTCGTTCCTTCTCCATAAAGTCCACGAATGGTTAAACCTTTCGAATAGACCTCTTTCTTCATAATCTCAAACTCGCCACGCTTTTCAATAGCAGGAAGAAAGAGCATAACTGACGCTCTCATTCCTGTGCCAAGATTAGAAGGACTTGCTGTGATAAAACCGAGCCTATCATTATAGGCGATGTCAATTTCTGATAAGATTTTGTCATCAAGTTTTTTTATTTCGCGATATGGACGATAAAGATTTAGGCCACTATAAATACATTGTGCCCTTATATGATCCTCTTCATTCATCATAACTATCGTGTGTTCATCCGAACTTAGTGCAACCGCAGAGATATCTTTATTTTCGATGAGTTCTTTGCTTATTATATGTCGTTCCAAAAGAGCATTGCACTCATTTAAGGAAAGATTTTTAAGCCTTATAAAATCAAAATCTCCGAATTCGTCCAAAACTTTCCGAGTTGTTTTTAAAATATATTCAGCATCATCAACATTTGATAATTTCGTAAAAAAATTAAATCCAGCAAAATTTCTCGCTAGCCTAATCCTAGAAGATATTGCCACTTTTTCGAAATCTTCAAACATCATAGCTCCTTTTGAAAATTTTTAAAATTATAAAATAATTCAACTTGTTTTTTTAAGTCATTATCTAAATAATTTAAAGCTTTAGTTTTAATATTTTTTGGTATTCCGTAAAACGCTTCAGCAATTCCGCCAATTATTGCACATAAAGTATCACTATCGCCTCCAATAGAAATACCTGTTCTAATCGCATCTTCAAACGAATTTGAAATCAAAAAACAATATATTGCCTCAGGAACAGTTCTTTGACATGAAACTTTGTAGGTATAATTTTCTCTTAAATCTTCATAATCAAAATTGAGATTATAATATTTTTCAATTTCGTCTTTTATTTCCTCTTTTGAAAAGCCATTTTTAGCTAAATAAATAGCAACTGCAACAGCCTCAGCACCTTTAATTCCTTCAGAATGATTGTGTGTTACCGTCGTAACTTTATACGAAATTTCTTTAACTTCGTTCAAATTGTTTGCAAAATAAGGAACAGCAGAAATTCTCATTGCACTCCCGTTTCCAAAACTATTGTAAGGTCTAGGATTTTCGCTATTGAGCCACTCTTCAAATAATTTACCATAGCCAATTTTTTCATTTCTTGGGTATCTTTTCCCATATTCTCTTAATTTAAGAATAGTTAAATTTTCAAGATTACTAAAATTACCATGACAAGAATATAAAGCATCAAATATAGCCACAGTCATTATTGTATCATCTGTAAAAAACATGTCAGGTTGTAAAAAAGTAAAATCTTTTGATTTAATATTTCGAAATTCATATTTTGAACCGACGATATCACCAATTATAGCACCCAACATTTTTTACTCCTTTTATTCTCCTTTATGCGTTTTTCCACCGTGCAATTTGAAAATTGCCTCACGAATTTCAGGAAGTTCATAACATTTTTCACAACCAACGAAACCGGTTTCTAAAATCTCCTCACTGGTTGTGCCACATTTTGAACATTTACTCATTATTTCCTTCTTCCTCCACACCTTTCATGGTCAAAGAAATACGTTTTTTGTTTACATCCACACTCATAACCTTGACTTTTACTTTGTCGCCAACTTTGACAACTTCAGATGGATGTTTAACATAGCCGTCAGAGAGTTGTGAAATATGAACAAGCCCATCTTGATGCACACCAATATCAACAAAAGCGCCAAAATCGACCACATTTCTCACAACGCCGTCAAATACCATACCTTCTTGCAAATCTTCCATATGAATAACATCGCTTCTAAGAACTGGTTTTGGCATACTTTCACGAATATCACGGCCTGGTTTTTGAAGTTCAGAAGTGATATCTTCAAGGGTTGGAACACCAACTCCGCATTCTTTTGCGACATTTTCTTCTCCCTTTTGTTCGATCATAGTTGGAAGAAGAGAGAGGTTGTGATTTTTAACATCCTCTTCTGTCATATTGAAGAGTTTTAAAAGTTTTCTTGTGGCATCATAACTTTCTGGATGCACTGCTGTGTTATCTAAGATATTTTCTCCGCCGACAACACGAAGGAAACCGGCACATTGTTCATACGCTTTTGGCCCAAGTTTTGGAACAGACAAAAGCTCTTCTCTAGATTTAAAACCTTTGATTTTTGTTCTGTATGCTACAATATTCTTCGCGATCGACATATTAAGACCAGAAACATAGGAAAGAAGAGAAGGAGATGCCGTATTCAAATCCACTCCAACACTGTTAACACAGTCCTCAACAACGCCGTTTAAAACTTCAGTTAATCTGTTTTGTGGCATATCATGTTGATATTGTCCAACACCAATTGATTTAACGTCAATTTTGATAAGTTCTGCAAGAGGGTCTTGAAGTCTGCGTGCAATAGAAACTGCCGAACGAAGTGAAACATCGTAGTCTGGAAACTCTTCGGCGCCAAGTTTTGAAGCTGAATAAACAGACGCACCAGCCTCCGACACAACAGCATAACTTACAGGACGATTAACATGTTTGATAAGTTCGGCAACAAATATTTCCGCCTCTTTGGACGCTGTTCCGTTGCCGATAGAAATAATGTCAACATTGTATTTTTCTATTAAAACTTTAAGTTTTTCAATACTTTCTTCCGTCTTTGACTGAGGTGGAGTTGGATAGATAACAGTTGTATCCAAAACTGCACCATTTTTATCAATAACAGCAATTTTACAGCCCGTTCTATAAGCTGGATCAAGTCCTAAAATAATATTATTTTTAAGAGGAGCTTCCATTAAAAGAGGTTTTAAGTTAACTTCAAACATTTTAATAGCTTGCTCGTTTGCTCTATCAGTCAAATTGCTTCGGCACTCTCTTTCAAGAGAAGGGAAAAGAAGTCTGTCATAACTATCTCTAATTGTCTCCTCCATCAAAACGTCAGTGTCAGGATTATTTTTCTTAAAGTGATGGTTGATGACATCAAACATAAGTTTTTCGTCAATAGTCACTTCCACTTTCAAGCATTTTTCATTTTCTCCACGGTTGATAGCAAGAATTCTGTGACTTGGCAAATTTTTTACTTCTTGCTTAAAGCCAGCATAAGTTTCATAAGTTAAGTTATTTTCATTTTCAAGAAGAGTGCAATTAATAATGCCCTTTTCCGCCAAAATTTCACGAAGTTCCTTTCTAAGTTCAGCACTATCTGAAATACGTTCAGCCACAATATCTTTAGCACCTTGAATTGCCTCTTCGACTGTTGGAACATCCTCTTTAATATATTTTTGTGCTTCATCCATAATAACAAAACTTTTACTTTGTGCTTGTAATATATCAGCAAGTCCCTCAAGGCCTTTTGCGATAGCAACCGAAGCACGAGTCTTTCTTTTTGGCTTATAAGGACGATAAATATCTTCAACTTCGGTCAAAGTCATGGCATCAGAAAGTGCTTTAGCAAGTTCGTCGGTCCACTTTCCTTGTTCGGTAATAACTTTTTGAACCTTTTCTTTTTCTTCATTAAGATTTCTAAGATATTTTAATCTATCGGCAAAATCACGTAAAACTTGGTCATCACACGAACCGTGCATTTCCTTTCTATAACGTGCAATAAAAGGAATGGTGTTTCCTTCATCAATAAGTTCAATAATGTTTCCAGCATAGTCAAGCCTAAGTCCAAATTCGCTTGCAAGTTGTTCTTTAATTTCCATTTTAATACCCCTAATTTTTCGCATAAGTGTTAGAGAGAGTGTATGCGATGTGTTTATTTTTTAAGATTTCTCTCTAGATATATTTTATCATAAACCTCGCCATTTTCCATAACAAAAACGCCATTTTCTTGAAGAATTTTTCCTTCTTTTACAGTCATGATGACATCTTGTTTACTTAATTCAAAAACAATACCTTTAAATATATCTTGATTTAAAATGTTTTTGCTGTTTAAAACTATGAAATTGGCAAAATTGCCCTCCGAAACTTTCGCATCATAGCCGATAATTTTCGCTCCTATCAAGGTGGCAATTTTATAAACTTCTTTTGACGATAAAAGCGAAGTATTTTCCATAACAAAAGAATTAAAAGACAAAATTTGTCGCATAAAACTAAAAAAATCTATTTCAGCGAAATCTCCACTTCCAATTCCAAATGGAATATGAAATTTGTTTAGCGAATTGATATTTGCGTATCGCCTTCCACTTCTTGCATCATCATTTGGAAGCAAAACAAAGTTTGAATTATATGAAGAAAAAATTTCAAGTTCATCTTTTTCAAACAAATTTCCACCAATAATAACTGATTTTTTATCTAAAAAGCCAAAATCTTCTAAAAATTCACTTGGCATCTTTTTTGAATTTGAGTTTATTTCTCCCATTTCCTCTAAACTTTGACCAATTTTGATAAAAACACTATCTTTTAAAGAAAGTGAAATATTTTCTAGCTCTTTTTCCTCTTTTTCATTAATTTTTTCCACGAAACTATAGGGAGTCTCAAAGGAAAAGTCTTGAAAATACAAGGAACCAGACAAGATATTTTTAACTTCCATATATTTTTTTATAATTTCTCGCTCTTTTGCATTAAACTCTTTGTCCTCACTGAAATAACTATTTTTCACAGCCTCGACTGAACGATAAAAACAGTTGGCAAATGCAGGAGAAACTATGCCTCCTTTCAGGTCAACTATTTTGTCAGCTTTTTCTTTGCTTAAGTCGCCTATTTTTTCAATAACTCCGTCTTTAACTAAAATGTCGACATTAGAAGGCTTTTCAAAATCAATTAAAAAGCCGTTTTTAAATAAAGTTTTCATTCTCTTTCCTTTTAAATGCAAATTTATAAGCATTTTGTAAATAATACAATAGTATTTTATCAATTTTAAAAGGAAAAAGCAAATGAAAGATAGAGTAATCTTGCATTCTGATGCCAACAACTTTTTTGCCTCAGTCGAATGTATAGGAAAGGAGAGGTTGAAAAAATTACCTGTTGCTGTGACGGGAAATCCTAACAAACGCAATGGAATAATACTTGCCAAAAATGAAATCGCCAAGAAATTAGGTGTAAAAACAGGTGAAGCCATTTGGCAAGCAAAGCAAAAAGCACCCGATATTGTTTGTCTGCCTCCTCACTATGATAAATACGAAGAGATTTCTTTAAAACTTCATGAAATATATTTGGACTATACTGACTTTGTCGAGCCACTAGGACTTGATGAGTGTTGGCTGGATATAACGGAAAGTTTGCATTATTTAAATAAGACGGGAAAAGAAATTGCAGATGAAATTAGGATGCGTGTTAAGGAAGAATTGTCAATTACAGTTTCGGTAGGTGTTTCTTTCAGTAAAATTTTTGCTAAACTTGGAAGTGACTTAAAAAAGCCGGATGCGACAACAATTATTTCACGTGAAAACTTCAAAACAAAGACCTATCCTCTGCCTCTCAATTCAATAGTTGGAATAGGTGGCAGACTAGATGACAAATTTACAAAAATGAATGTTTTGACTATTGGCGATTTTGTCAAACTTGATGATGAAATATTAAAATCTCTTATGGGCAAAACTGGTATAGAATTAAAACAAAAACTTAAAGGAGAACTTATTGAATCAGTGGCTTGTTATTTTCATCTTGCTCCACCTAAAAGCATAGGAAATGGCACAACAACAGTAATTGACATACAAAAGCGAAGTGAAGTGAAAAAAGTGGTGGCGTTTCTGTCCGAAAAAGTTTCAACCCGTCTTATTAAAGGAAAATATGAGGCAAGAAATATTGCAGTGACAGTGAAAACTGCCGATTTTGAAAAGTATCGTCACAGTAAAAAAATTGAGCCTATTCAAAGTTATCAAAAAGTTTTGGAAAAAGCAATGGAACTTTTAGACAGCTTTTGGAATTATGATAAAAAAGTGCGAGCAATTCGCGTTAGAGTATCTTCATTAAATAAAATAGATGAATATCAACAACTTTCACTCTTTCAAGATGACAAAGTGAAATTAACGGAAAGTGTAGAATATATTAATCGTAGATATGGGAAAAACAAAATTTATATTGCAAGTGACGGCTATTCGTTTATCAACCGTAAAACCGAGCAAGAAGAACAGTGAGTGACGTTGTCACTTTCTATTTTTAATAGTAACGTTGTTACTTTCTATTTTTAATTTAGTTTCAAATTTTAACTATAAATCTCAACTATAATTTATCATCAAATTTCAATAAAAAATCAATTTCCAATAAAAAAATAAAACAGGAAAAAAACCTGTTTTATTTTTAAACTTCATATTGTTGTCTCTTTTCTTTTTGTTTTTCTTTTTCAGCTATTTTTGCAAGTTTTCTTTTTGATGGCTTATATGCAATAGCCCAAAACCCAGTGGTTAAGAAGTTAGAAGAATAGAAGCCTGCAAGAATTCCGATCATGATAGGAAAAGCAAATTGTTGAATATCGCTTACACCAATGACTGTTATGAAGAAAATCATAATGAAAGTTGTAAGGGTTGTCAAAATTGTTCTTACCATTGTGCTTCTTACCGATTTATCCGCAATAGCATAGTTGTCAATTTTACCCAAATTCTTGCTAAGTTTCAAATTCTCTCTAATTCGGTCAAAGATAATGATAGTGTTATTAATTGAATAACCTAAAATTGTGATAAGAGCTGCAATAAATGGAGTGTTAATTTGGATTTGGAAAATAAGCATAAATGAAGTTGTTATCAAAATATCGTGGAAAAGTGCAAGTATTGCTGCTAAGCCACTGGTTATCTCAAATCGAATAGCAACATAAATTAAGATTAATACCACCGCCACGATAAGAGCTATAAATGAGTTCATTAAAAGTTCTGCAGTCGCACTTGCTGTGGTAATTCCACCATTGGCTACAAATGCTGCAAATTCGTTGGAAGATAAGTCTGCTGTTGTTGCACTTTCATCAAAATATTCAAATTCTTTCAAAAGAGCCAGTTGAATTTCTTCATTTTGAGCATTGATTTCTTCTTCATCAGTTAAATCGCCATTTTGGAATTTGATTATTATAGCGTCACCATTTACAATAGTAAAACTGTAACCTCTATCCGCATCAATGTTTATCTCAGTTGTTTGAATAGAACTTAAAGTCACATTATAATCTGCTAAAACTTTGTTTATTTTTTCCACGACTTCATCATAGTCCTCTTCCAAGTCATATCTTTGTGGTGAATATGTTGAACTACCGGAGGTTGTGTCATTTAAATATATCGTCATGTTTGTTCCACCAGTGAAGTCGAAGCCAAGATTAAATCCAAGTGTGCAAAGTATTATAATACCAACAACAATTATAACAATAGGAGCGATTATAAAATACTTTAAATTGTGAGTAAAACTAAACTTAGAATTTTCTAACGCTTCGTCAATAGAGAAACGTCTTTTTTTGTTTGTAATTTTCTTATTCATTTGTTTCACCTCCCATGCTACCTACAACTTCAACAACAGGCTCTTCCTTTGCTGGTCTTTGTTGTTTTGGAAGATGTAATTTCTTTGCTTTAACACTATTAAATGGCAAATACCACTTAACAAAGAAACGCATAACAACAAGATTCATAAACATTGAAAGCACGATACCAATTAAGAGTGTTATAGCAAAACCTTGAATTGAAGAGGTTCCCAAAATATATAACACAAGTGATGTGATAATTGTTGTGATATTGGAGTCAAAAATTGGCCAAAACGCACGTTTGAAACCATTTCGAGCTGCCATAGGAATTTTCTTGCCAGCACGATAATCTTCTCTCATTTTTTCAAAAATGATAACCGTTCCGTCAACAGCCATTCCGATACTCAGCACAATACCAGCAAGCCCTGGAAGTGTTAACTGAACGAAAGATATTGCTTGCAAGAAGAAAAGCATTAAAACAATATAAATAATAAGTGCGAAAGAGGCAAGGAGACCAAAATCGCCATATCTTAGCCATAAAATGAGCATGATAAGCACAAGTCCTACCGCTCCGCCAATAATAACAAACTTAAGTGCTTCAGAACCTAAAGTTGCCGAAACGACATTACTTTCTTTAAGTTCCAAAGTAACATTGAAAGTTCCTGACATGATTTGAAGAGAATAATTTTGAGCGTCTTCATAAGTCCAAGAACCAGAATCACCAGAAATAAAAGTGCTTCCACTCGTGATTTGTTCAGTGCAAGTTAAGGTCAAAGGAGTGTTACTGCTGCTTATTTCGCCCAAATAGATATAAATATATTGGTCGCCGTTTGCGGCTTCGCTAGTTAGTTCAGAAAAGGCGTTCCTTCCTTCATCAGTAAAGTTAATAACAACACCATATTGACTATCTTGATAAGAAACGTAAACATTAGAAATATCAGTTCCTGTTATTCTTGCCTCGCCACCCTCTTCCAAGGTCATATAAAGTGGTGTTGGCTCGCCGATAAGGTCGAAAACCTCATTTGAATCTGTCACACTTGGCACTTCAATTCGAATTTCCGAACTTCCTTGACGTGTTATAATTGCCTCTGAATACTCCGCACCGATAACATTTTCAAGACGAGATACTGTCGCATCAATAGCAGCATTCAAGTCATCAGTGTTGCTATCTTCAGACAATGAACAATCGTAAACAACAGAAATTCCGCCTGCTAAATCTAAGCCCAGCGAAATAGAGTTGGCAAAACCATTATAAGTTGTGCCACCTGTATAAGGAATAATAAATCTACATACAGAGAGAACAATACCGATAGCTGTAAGCACTGCAACAGCAACGAAATTGAGTATCGAATTCTTTTTAAGTCTATTTTTTGCCATACTGCCCCTTAATTAATGTAATAATCAATAATACACTTGTTAAGTATATAACAAATTGGAGCAGTTGTCAATTAAAAAACTAAAATTTTTTAAGATTTACACAAATTATGCCACAAATCGCGCCAATAATCGAACCAAATATAATATCATTTAAAAGTGTTTTATCAAAAACAAACTGCCCATCCAGCAAAGAGAAAACTAAAAAGGCAAAAATTGTGAACAAGAATCCAATTAATAGACCATTTATTATTCCATTTGATTTAACCTTTCTCATACCAAAAAGAACTCCAAGAAAAATTGATACTCCCTTTATAACTTGATTTACAGGCGAAATCAAATTTTCCGAAATGTTAGTAAAACGAAGAAGAAAGGCAAAAAATAGAATAGCTACTAAGGATACGCAGAGAGAAATTAAGACGCCTTTAAGAACTGGTTTTAATATTTTACCTTCACTCTTTTCACTAGTTTTAAAAATCTTTGCTTTCAATTTCATTATTGACTCCTTATTTAAAAATATACATAAACTATATATTTCTCTTTAAATTAAATTCATCGATTTTCCAGTTGTCGCTTAATAGAATATATGCTTGGACATAAATAAAAAATGCACATTATTTTGCAAAACAAATTCACAAAAATGTGCTTTTTATTTACTCTACTGTCACAGATTTTGCTAAATTCTTAGGTTTATCCGGATTATACCCCAGTTTTTCACACATATGAAGAGCCAAAAACTGCATTGGTATGATAGCTATCAATGGCATAAACTCTGAAGGAAAAGTTGGAATTTTTAAACTTTCAAAGGAGTTTTCAAAGTTGGTAACCAAAATCACACTCCCCTCTCTTGCCAAAATTTCTTCAATGTTTGAAAAGAGTTTTTCTTTCGTTTTTTCTTCGGTGCAAAGGGCTATGACAATAGATTTTTTATCTATTAAAGCGAGGGTGCCATGTTTTAACTCTCCTGAAGCAATAGCAAAAGAATTAATATAGGTTATTTCCTTTAGCTTCAGGCTACTCTCAAGTGCTGTAATATAATCTTGCCCACGACCGACGAAAAAGATTTTCTCAAAATTAGAAATTTTATCAACAAGAGTTTTATCTACATCTATAAGCTCAAAATTATTTAGAACCTTTTCTATTTCCTCTTTTTTCTCGATAAACTTACCACTTAAATAAAGAGAAAAAAGATAGAGAACAAAAACTTGACAAGAATATGCTTTGGTTGAAGCCACAGCAATTTCTTTACCCGCAAAAGTTGGCAAAACGTTTTCACAAATTTGATTAAGATAAGAGTTCGGAGTATTTGTTAGAGCAAGGCAAACCATTCCTTTTTCTTTTAGCATTTTAGCACAAGCAATAGTGTCAGCAGTTTCTCCGCTTTGACTAACAAAAATGTATAGAGCGTTTTTGTTTAAAATTTCATTGCCATACCTAAACTCACTAGCAATATATGAATGAGCTGATATTCCCATCTTTTTAAAATATTCCGCGCCTTGAAGTGATGAGTGATAAGCTGTGCCACAAGCAATTAAATTTATTTCTTTCAATTTTTTTGGAAGAATAACTTTTGAAAAAATGTCACCATTTTTATATTTCATAAAGGTTTCTAATAAAACATCTTTAGTCTCTAAAATTTCACTTTTCATATGAGTTTTTTCAAAAATTTGAGTTTTTTTATTAAAAAATTGCATTTTTTCACTATTTTTTGTGATTTTTTTACCATTTTTATTGTAAAAATATATTTTATCATTTTTTATTTCCGCAAACTCATTGTCTTTCAAAGTAAAAAATTCTTGTGCAAGACCAGATAAAACATAGGTATCACTGACCGCCATAATACCACCTTTGACATATGCAACATAAAGAGGACTTTCTCTTTTTCCTAAAACCAAAAAGCCTGATTTATCCAAAATGGCAACTGCAAAACTGCCTATTGCTTTTTGCGAGGCAGAAATCAACTTTTGAATTAAATTTCCTTTTTCTGTTTCTACTAAATTCACAAAAACTTCAGTATCAGTTTGAGAGTTCCACTTATCTAATTTCAGCTCTTCTTTTAACTCTTTGTAATTTTCAATGATACCATTATGAACCATAGCAATGTTTTGAGTAAAGGAAAGATGAGGATGAGCATTATTTTCCGTTACTCCACCATGAGTTGCCCATCTTGTATGTCCCACAGCAATATTGGAAAATATCTCATCCACTTTTTGTTCTAAATTAGCAATTTCACCTACCGCTTTAATAGTTCTTAATTTTTCATTTTCTATGTAAGAAATGCCTGCAGAATCATATCCTCGATATTCAAGAATTTTTAGACCTTCAAGAACATGCTTTACAGCATTTTCTTTTCCAACATACGCACAAATACCACACATATTTTCTCCTTTGATATAAAAAAATATATGTGGTCACTAAATATTTGGTTAATAGCTTTCTTTTTTGCTAAATTTCAAATTATTTTTCTAAATATGTCAAAGTTTTCGTCCCATATCTTTTTTCATCAAAAACTTTAAAAGGAAAATATTTAAAAGTATCGTTAGACGAATGCTCACAAACAATAAGGCCGTCATCATTTAATAATTTTTTTTCATATATTAACGGTAAAACTTTTTCATACAAACCACTTTTATATGGCGGATCAAGAATAATCAAATCAAAACTTTCCTGACACACTTCCACAAACTTCACGGCATCACATTTGACAACTTTAGCATTAATATTCAAATTTTTGAGGTTGTTTTTCGTTAAATTGACACTTCTATAATCTTTATCCACAAAGATAACACTTGAAGCCCCATGACTCAATGCTTCAATGCCTAAAGCTCCCGTTCCACAAAACAAATCTAAAACGCTTTTCCCTTGAATAAAAAATTGAAGTTTCGTAAATAAAGCTTGTCTAACCTTGTCAGCTGTCGGCCTTATATGCTCATATTTATTTTTAATTAATTTTCTTCCTTTAAAATTACCCGAATTGATTCTCATGGATAAATTATAGCAAAAATTAATAAAAAATGCTATAAATTTAAGTTTTTTTTGAAAAAATTATGCTATTTTAAATAATTTTAGTAATTTAAAATAGTTGTGCCTCTTAAAAGAGAAAAATTTGTTAGAACTTCATAAGGTATTGTTTTAGCAATTTTAGCTAAATAATCGGCGTCAAACATCACTTCAACTTTGTCTCCCACTTTGACACTTTTATCTATCTTAACAAAAAAGCAGTCCATGCAGATATTTCCAACAGCATGGTATTTTATACCATTAATTTTTACCTTAAACTTGTTTGACAGCCTTCGCATTAAGCCATCTCCATAGCCTATAGGAATAACTGCAATATAATTTCTTCGCCTTTCTTTATATTTTTTCCCATAACCGACATTTTCTCCTTTATGAACATAATTTATTTTTATAACATTAGAAAATATGCTCATTACTTTTTTCGTATCTTTACCATAGCCATATGCATCTATACCCAGCCTTAATATGTCATAATCAAATTTATAATTTTTTACTTCACTCCCGCCTAGACAAATAGGAACTTCTTGAGTAATTAACTTTCGCATTTTTAAAAATTTTTGATAAGCTTTATTAGTTTTCACATGATTACTTGTTATTGGAAAATGAGTATAAATAGATTTGAGTCTTATCCTATTTTCTGCTAAAATTTTATTAATATTACTTAATTCTATCTCACTTTTCACACCATATCTATTCATACCGACATTAATGGCTAGATGAATTAAATTTTGACATCCATTTTCTATTGCTTCTTTTAAACCTAGTTCACTATCCACAAAAAATTCAAATTTCTTTGATTTGCAAACTTCATATTCTGTAGTTGGAGCAAAAATTATTATTCGCTTTTGAGTATACTTTCTTACTTGAATCGCTTCTTGTATATTGACAACCCCATACCCCCAAACAAGATTATTTGAAGCCTTAACTATTTCCTTGATTCCATGCCCATAAGCGTTCGCTTTTACCATTAAACATATTTTTTTATCTTTTATTTGAGTGATATTAAAAATTAGATTTTTTATGTTTAACAATTTAAAATTTGTATTTTCCATATATATTTATACAAAAATTTATGTGAATTTGTTAAATTTTGCTTATTTGTCGAATGTTGTCGAAAAATTTGAGTCAAAATGACGTCACAATTATGTTTTTAAAACCTTTTTTTAGTAAAATTTCCATAGGAGGCACAAATGAAAAAGAATTATCCTCGCTACACACTCAGAATTTCAAACAACCTGCATGAGAAAATAACATTCACTGCTAATTACAATGGACGCTCAAAAAATAAGGAAATTGAAGTGGCAGTTAAGAGATATATCCTTGACTTTGAACGACTGCACGGCGAAATAGAAACCAAAAACGATTTAGATTTTTAATTATTTTAAAAAAACAATTGACTTTTTCTTGTGTGTGTTATATAATACACATAGTTTTTCATTTGCCCTGCTATAACACTACATAAGATTAAATTTTACTATATTTTCATAAAGATTTAATCTTAATGTAAAAGGCAAACAAAAAAATTAAAAAAAATTCAATATTTAATTTGGGTAGCTAGCTCAGTTGGAGCGATGCGTAAAGAAAATAAGCCCGTGTGCCTATTTTTAGCCAAAGCCAAATCAAACTTGTTTTGATTTCGGAAGAGCCTCTAACAACTGAGCATATGAAAAACTAAGCATTTAATTTGGGTTGCTAGCTCATGGCAAAAGCATTCGACTCTTAATCGAAGGGTCCGAAAAGACATAAAACTATAAATATGGACCAGTAGCTCAGTTGGTAGAGCATTCGACTCTTAATCATACGCTCCGAAATGAGTATAAACTACATTTATGGACCAGTAGCTCAGTTGGTAGAGCAATTGACT